>JAAVXK010000111.1 GCA_022790615.1 Lachnospiraceae bacterium | reverse complement strand
GCTGCGTTAAAGGCTTCTAACGTTTTGGCAGAACGAACGGAGAACCGTGGAAAAACGATTGTTGTACTGCTTCCCGATTCAGGGGACAGGTATCTGTCGACGCCGCTTTTTAATACGGATAATTAAAGAAAATCCCATTATTATGCCAAATATATTACAGGGCAGCCGCTTAAAATTGCAATCGAGCCAATTATAATTGTTTTTAAGCGGTTGCCCTGAATAATTGTCGGAGAAATTGCAATTCATGTTTATTTATTATATAATATATTAAGGTGTCAACGGGTATGAATTATATTGCGAAAGCTTATAGTTGTATGCTATTTGCAAAATTTGAATATCAGACATGAATAATTATGGGGGGATAATGATGCACACAAGAATCAAATTACGATTGAACCGAATTACCGCCGCTGTTGCGGCGGCAGGTATGCTGATTGGAAGTTTGGGGTTTTACGGGATGGATCAAACGGTTAAGGAGGCGAGGGCAGACATGGCGAATGCGGATGTGAAACAGCCGCCGCTGGTGCTTAAATATGACGAGCCCGCAACGGACTGGGAGTCACAGGCGCTGCCGATAGGTAACGGACGCATTGGAGCAATGGTTTTTGGCGGGGTCGGACAGGAGAAAATACAGGTCAATGAGAGTTCGGTCTGGAGCGGGGGACCGGGCGCAAACCAGAATTATGACGGCGGAGATAATAATTATTCCACGGAGCAGGTACACGAGGCGCTTCAGAATGTCAGAGGAATGGTAAACGATATGATTGCCGGGTTCCGTGAGAATAATTCTGCCTATATTGGAGACGATGGAAAGATTGTGTCAAGCAACTTTCCGGATTTGCTGAGCCGGTCGGATTTTAAAAATAATCTGAATAAGCTGAAGGGAGAGAAGGACTACTTTGGTTCATACCAGACGCTTGGAAACATCTATATTGAGGATGCAAACGCCGCATATGACAATTATATGAGGACGTCCGATATAGACAGGGCCGTACAGACAATTACATATGAACAGGACGGAGTGACTTATAAGAGAGAATATTTTATGAATAATCCGTCGAATGTGTTTGTGGCAAGACTTACTGCAAGCGAGTCCGGAAAGCTTACAAAAACGATTAAGATTGATTCGGAGCAGACGAAAAAGTCAATCGCCGTCAATGAAAACGACGGGGTAATTACGATGGAGGGCCAGCCCTCCGACCAGAAAGAGAACGGGTTAAAGTTTGCACAGTATATAAAAGTGCTGAACAGCGGCGGTCAGATTTCAAAGAGCGGAGACAGCGGCCTCAAGGTAGAAAATGCGGATGAAATAGTCATAATTATGAGCTCGGCGACAAACTACAAGAGCGATGCAACTACAGGCTATGATTATTTTGAGGACGGGGACCCGTATTATAAAGTTGAGGATTTTGTTAATGGAGCAGTACAAAAAGGGTTTGATTCACTTTATGCGGAGCATGTTGCCGACTATAAGAAATTGTATGACAGATGTACATTTAACTTAGGGCTTACGGAGGCTCCTGCTGTTATGACCGACGAACTTGTAAGCGGATATGGTAAGACGAACACGGCGGAGGAGGACAGATACCTTGAAATACTATTCTTCCAGTACGGCAGATATCTTCTTATCAGCTCTTCAAGGGAGAATTCGCTCCTGCCTGCAAACCTTCAGGGAATATGGGCGCAGGGCCTTTCGCCCGCGTGGCAGTCGGATTACCACACGAATATCAACCTTCAGATGAATTACTGGCCGGCCGAGCAGACGAACCTGACCGAATGTCATGACGTGCTTATCCGATATATTAACGACATGGTGGAAAAAGGAAAGGTTACAGCCAACAAATATTACTGTAAAGAGGACGGCTCTGACGTTCGCGGATGGGTTATCCACCATGAAAACAACATATATGGCAATACGTCGCCAAGTTATTTTGAGACGGCATTTTATTTTCCTGCGGCGGCGGCATGGGAATGTCAGGACATATGGGAAAAATACAGGTTTAATTGTGACAGGCAGTTCCTTGCTGATAACTTTGACACTATGCTTCAGGCAGCGTTGTTCTGGGTAGACAATCTCTGTACCGATACGGACGGAACGCTTGTGTCAAATCCGTCGTATTCGCCGGAGCACGGCAATTATACGTTGGGATGTGTTTCGGACCAGACAATTATATGGGAAGTTTTTGAGTATGTAAAACAGGGTGCGAAGATACTCGGAATATCCGAGAATGCCGAGATTAAGGAAGTTGCGGCGGCGCAGGAGAAGCTCTACATGCCAAAGGCCGACGACCTTACAATCGGCGGACAGTTCAGGGAATGGAAGGATGAGACAACGCTTGAAATAACGAACAGCGACGCGCACAGACATCAGAACCAGTTATTTGCGCTGCACCCGGGAACGTACGTGGTAGCCGGAAGGAGCGAGCAGGATGATATACTTATGGACGCCGCAAAGACAACGCTTGAGAAGCGCGGCGACGCCGGCACCGGATGGAGCAAGGCGTGGAAGATAAATATGTGGGCGCGCCTTAGAGACGGGGACAGGGCGTTGAAGCTGCTCGGTGAACAGCTCAAAGGTTCAACGCTTTCAAACCTGTTTGATACGCATCCGCCATTTCAGATTGATGGTAATTTTGGCGCAACTTCGGGCATTGCGGAGATGCTTATGCAGAGCCAGGGCGATTATGTTGAGCCGCTTGCGGCGCTTCCTTATGACTGGGGCGACGGAAGTTATACGGGTATGAAGGCCAGAGGTAACTTTACCGTTGATATAACATGGAATAACGGAGTATCGGATGAGATGAAAATCACTTCCGGCAGCGGAAACGACTGCAGGCTCCGTTATATGGGAGTATCCTCATATTATATACTGGACGAGACGAACGGAGAGCTTATAACGCCTACCGTTATAGACGACGACACCGTATCGTTTCCTACGCAGGCGGGAGCTGTATATAAAATTACAAGCTATCCTCAGACCGCGCCGCCAAAACCGCATGTTACCACTTCTCCGGCAGGAAATGATAATAACGGAAATAATGGAAACAATGGGCAGGTTACGCCTCCGGTTCAAAACGGCGATAATGCAGCCAGTGTTAAGGCAGCGCCAAAGAAGCCGGTGATTAAGGGGTTAAAGAACATAAAAGGAAAGAAAATTACAGTTACCCTTAAGAAAAAGGTGAAAGGCGCGGATGGATATATAATCCGCTATTCGTTAAAAAAGAATATGAAAAAGGCTAAGAAGACAAAGATTGCAAAAGCTAAAATAACGAAAAAGACAATAAGCGGGCTCAAAAAAGGAAAAACATATTATGTGCAGGTTCGCTCGTTTGTCAAGTCGGCGGACGGGTATGTCTACAGTAAATGGAGCGGCAGCAAAAAGGTTAAGATTAAGAGATAACAAATAATACGGCGGGAGACAGTAATTATTAAAGCATGACGAAGTTAGTATTAAGAATTGCAAACTAAAACGGGTGTTCCAAAGGTACGATACGGCCTTTGGAACACCCGATTAATCTAGGGTCACTCAAATGAAATAATCTTAGCGTACTCTTACTTTGCACGTTACCCTGCTTCCGGCAAGACCCTTAATATGGATTCTTGCTGTTCCGCGTTTTTTAGCTTTGATTTTGCCGTTCGGTGAAACGGAGGCAATACGCGGTTTTTCCGATTTGTATTTGAAAGTTGTTTTATATTTTGATTTAACTTTAACCTTGTTTTTTATATTATATGACTTACCTTTTTTGAGCGTTATGCCAGACTTGGTAAGTTTCAGGCCGGATATAGATTTTATATAATTTGCAAATTCCTTTTTTCCGTCCTGGGTAAACAGGGAGCGGTAGCTGAACATCACATATCCGTCGCAGCCGTAATCCCTTTCAAGTTTAATCTGGTTAATAATGTTCGACTTTGATTTTCTCCAGCCTTTGTCCACACTGCTTTTTAATCCCGCCTTATAAAGGGCCAGTCCGATATACGTAGGTTTTGAGCCGCTTATGATGGACGTCCATTCTTCAAGTGTGTCGGTATAAAATTTTGTATTTCCGTCGCTTGTCTTATAGTTATCCGACCAGTAGAGCTGGGGGATGATATAGTCTACATAGCCATCCTCGTTAACCCATGTTTCAAGGTCGCACCCGATGCTTTCGGCATATTCCGTGTTGCCCGCCGGACTGATTCCAAAAGTTATGTCAGGATTCTGTTGTTTTATTGCTGCATATACGGTTCGAATCATATTGTTCACGTTTTCTTTTCGTTCCGCTATGGGTACCGAATAATACTGCATCCCTTTATGTCTTGAAGGATAAAAGTAATCGTCAAAATGAATTCCGTCTACGTCGTAATTTTCGATTATTTCTTTGACGCCGTCCACAATGCGCTCGGTTGACGCGTTTTTTGCAGGATTATGAATATTCTCCTGCGTTATACGATACGGATTGACCCATGCATGAAATGACAGTCCGTATTTGTGGGCTTTTTCAACAAGAATCTCAAGCGGGTCGTAGGAAGGCTCCGAAGGCGCGAGATATGTGCACCATTTAAAAATATCGCTTGGATATACCGCGTCGTCGTAAGGGCGTACCTGAAAATAAACCGTATTAAAACCATATGATTTGAGTTTTTTGAACATTGCGTCCGAATTTGCCTTAAATGAGGATTCGCTTTGGTCATACAATCCGGCGTCTTCATAGTCTATATATGAAATCCATATGCCGCGATGTTCCGCTGCGGACGCGGCCTTACAGGAATAAAGGGCAGTAATAACGGGAAAAAGCAAAAGAACAGCGCACCAAAATATTTTTTTAAACATAATGTAGTTTTTAATTCTATTGTAGATAGTATTGTTAATAATATATTTCTGTTTCATATGTATCTCCTTTTTTATTCTCTCGTTCGCAGTGGTCCTAATCGTCCCGCGTACAATTGTATATTATATACTTTAATATGGCATTTTTGGGTTAAAGGCGCTGTATATTTGAATTATTTTCAAACTACGCGCCTGTGTGCCCGGAATGAAAACAGACAGTAGTACGAAGCCGGTAAAAGTAGTTTTAGTCGAATGTCTGCCATGGTGAGTGGAATAAGTTACTTGCATAATGTAACAATTTATAATATAATTAGTCATATTAATTATATTAGTTTCAGTAATAATATCAATATCATATTTTGCGGCTGATATGGGCAAATTACTAAATGATTTGATGAGACTTATAATGACCTGTCCTTTATAATACTGTATATAAAGTTAGTGTACTGACCAGATTATAATTAGGCAAATCTGTTTGTCTATTGGCCCGTCTGTTACGTTGTGTTTTTCGGCCGCAGCGCCGCTGCGCCTTCAAAATATACCTCACAGATGAACAAATATCCTGCGCAGTTATGCTAATGATAAACCGGTCAGTTCATTAAGGTTATTAGTACAACTAAGGAGGAGATTATGAAGACGGCGCTGATTATCGGAGCAGGTCCGGCGGGGTTGACGGCGGCATATGAGTTATTGACAAAATCAAAAGATATAACCGTAATTGTTTTTGAGGAAAGCGATTGTTTTGGTGGAATATCAAAGACGGTAGAATATAAGGGAAATAGAATGGACATGGGCGGACACCGCTTTTTTTCCAAAAGTCCTGCCGTTAATGAATGGTGGAATAAAATGCTTCCTTTGCAGGGAAAACCGGCAAAGGATGATATTATGCTTAATAGAAACCTGCCTTTGGCGCCTGACGGGGCTGACCCGGAACAGGAGGATGGCGTAATGTTGTTTCGCCGCCGTATTTCAAGAATTTTATTTGATACAAAATTTTATGATTATCCGGTATCGCTCAAACCGGAAACATTTAAAAATATGGGATTTCTGAACACCATGAAAGTAGGGTTTAGTTATCTGGCGTCTGTATTTCACAAATTGCCGGAGGACAATCTTGAAAACTTCTATATCAACCGTTTCGGCAGAAAATTATATTCTATGTTTTTTGAATATTATACGGAAAACCTTTGGGGGAGGCATCCCAGGGAAATTGATGCTTCCTGGGGCGCCCAGCGTGTAAAAGGACTGTCTATTACTGCTGTAATTAAGGATGTTGCCGGAAAAGTCTTCCATAAGAAGAACCGGAAGGTGGAAACGTCCCTGATTGAAGAATTCCAGTATCCCAAATTAGGTCCCGGACAGCTTTGGGACGTGACCGCGGCGAAAATAGAGCGTCTGGGAGGAAAGATTATTAAGAATGCCAAAGTTACCAGACTCCATAAGAACAGTGACAATCATATTACTGCGATTGTATATGAACAGGATGGCAGAGAAATAATGCAGGAGGGCGATTATATTATATCTTCCATGCCGGTCAAAGACCTTGTCGCAGGTATGAACGATGTCCCACAAGAACCGAAACGTATTGCCGCGGGACTGCCGTATAGAGATTATATGACGCTGGGAGTGCTGGTTTCTGACATGAATCTGGTTAACAAAACGAACCTGAAAACCGTCGGGAATATCGTGCCGGATTGCTGGGTTTATGTGCAGGACAGAAATGTAAAACTTGGGCGCTTTCAGATATACAATAACTGGTCGCCTTATATGGTAAATGATTTGGAGCATTCGGTGTGGATAGGACTCGAGTATTTTGTCAATGAAGGGGATACGTTCTGGAATATGACGGAAGAGGAGTTTTCCGAAATGGGCATTGCGGAAATGCTCAGGCTTGGGATTATAAAAAGCCCCGACGCTGTATTGGATACCCATATGGAGAAGGTGAAAAAGGCTTATCCGGCCTACTTTGATACTTATGACGAGATGGACAAGTTAGTTGCGTGGCTGAATACGATTGACAACCTGTACTGCGTCGGGCGGAACGGGCAGCACCGCTATAATAATATCGACCATTCTATGATTACTTCATTTGAAACGGTAAATAATATTTTGTCAGGGAATAAGGACAAGGACAATATATGGAATGTTAATACGGAAAAAGAGTATCACGAAGGAAAATAGACTATGAAGGAGATTAGGTAATGAGCGTAAAAAAAACAGTAGAATCCGCCGCTGACGTTACGGCTGATGTAACGGAAGATTCGGGGGCCGGTTCGTCGTATCGTGTAAAATTAAAAAGAGTGGATATCACATCCTGGTATTTTATACTGGCGGGCTGCGTCCTTGTATGGTTTTTGAGCTGTAACGAGACATGCGCCGTATATATTGCGGAGCATAAGAACATTATGACCGTATTGGCGGGTATAATATATTTTATGGTCTTTTGTTCTGCCATATACAAAAAAAAGGATACCCGGACGATTATAGGACTTCTTTTTCTGGGAGGATTCCTGCTTCGGGCGTTTTATGTACTGACCTCGTCCCATGATGTTACAATACATGACATAGGTTCTTTTTGCGGGTTTGATACGGAGGAATCCGGCGACGGTCATTTTGGCTATATTGAATATATATTCAAAAATCATCAGCTGCCGGACTTTGACCCCAGAACAAGATGGAGCTTTTACCAGCCGCCCGGATTTTATATAGCAGCTTCGATTGTATTGGGGATTACGCGTCTTTTTCATGTAGAAGCGCCATTGTGTTATGAGAGTCTCCAGATTGTTACCTTGTTCTTTTCATCCATGACTGTATGGATTGGATATAAGATTATAAGGGAATTTGATATTTCTGACAGGTGGACAATACTTTTTACCGCCTTTCTGACCGTGCATCCGTTCTATTCCATTATGGCGGTTACCATAACAAATGACTGTATGGCAATGTATTTTATGGCGTTGGCGATATTGTATACAATCCGCTGGTACAAATCGCATGAGCTTAAAAAGATAATGGTAATTGCATTTGCTGTCGGCGGCGCAATGTTTACAAAGCTGAATTCGGCGGTTATTTCGATTGGAATCGCGTTTATTTTCCTATATGTGCTTTGGACAAACCGCAGGCAATGGAAAAAATATATTGGTCAGTTTGCCGCCTTTTTGTCCGTATGCGCGCCTTTGGGGCTGTTTTATCCGGTTCGGAACATGATTCTTTATCAGATGCCGTTATCCTATATTCAAAGCATTAATACTACGGATGCGTCGCTATATATCTCAGATGCTTCTGTCTGGTCGCGTCTGGGGCTGCCGTCATGGGATATGAAAAATCACGCGATATATGAATTTCTGCCGAATCTGAACTGTAACGTGTGGGTAATGGCGATACGTACTTCGTTATTTGACGAGCTGATGCCGGACGTGGGAAGCAGTC
Organism: Lachnospiraceae bacterium; assembly: GCA_022790615.1. GTDB lineage: Bacteria > Bacillota > Clostridia > Lachnospirales > Lachnospiraceae > V9D3004. The sequence goes on along the minus strand of JAAVXK010000111.1, from coordinate 24,113 downwards.
TGTTTGGTGCAATCGCGCAGGCTATTTTATGGATTGCCATATTGCTTGTTATATTAATGAATGCGGCGCTATTAATAAGCTGCGGCAAGAAATATGGCATGAAAGCCGAGATGCGTATTTTCCTTCTGTCTGTGTATGCGTCCCTGATTATCAGTTATGTTGTATTTTGCTTTAAAGAACCGCTGCTGTGCACTATGAATTACCGTTATCTGCCGATTGCGTTTTTATTCCCGATGATTGGAACCGCGCTCTGGCTGCAGAACTATAGCGGGAATAGTATGGATAATAATCCAAAGAAAAGGAGCAGAATTTTTTATTCGGCGGTACTTTGCGTGCTGTGCGCATTTATTGTACTTTCGGTTATTATAGATTTTGATTTTATAGCATGGTCAGGAACAAAACTGTAGTATGGGGGAAATGATATGGCAGCCAAAAAAAACATAAAACAGTTTGTATTATATTTATTGGTAGGCGCGGGTGCAACAGCTGCGGAATGGGTAGTTTTTTATCTGTTGGAGGAGCGTCTGCACATATATTATATGACGGCGACCGGTATCGCATTTGTACTGTCAACATTTGTGAACTGGGCGCTGGGACGTATAATAATGTTTCAGTCCAACCAGGGAATATGGAAAGAGCTTGCCAAAATATATCTGACAAGCATTGCAGGGTTTTTGATGAATCTTCTGATTATGTGGATTGCGATACAGCAATTGGAGTCGGATGAAATGATTGCAAAGATGGCTGCAACGGGAATTGTGTTTTTTTGGAATTTTATTATACGAAAGCTCGTTATATATAAAATATAATCGTTCGGTACATGTCACACGAATACGCCGTTTTGGGTTGACGTGTAAAAAGACAGGGTGTAAAATAAATGCAAAATGAGAAATATACAAATGCGGTTGTATATAAACCGGCATATTTGGAGGTATGACGTATGGAAAAGAAAGATATTGACTGGGCAAATATTGGATTTGGATATCAAAAAACAGATAAGAGATATGTCTCGAACTATGTGGACGGGGCATGGGATGACGGTGCGCTTATCAGTGACGATACGATAACAATGAGTGAGTGCGCTTCCGTGCTGCAGTATGCGCAGACATGTTTTGAAGGGCTTAAGGCATATACAACCGAAGACGGAAAGATAGTGACATTTCGCCCTGATTTGAATGCCCAGAGGATGTTTGATACGGCAAAGCGTCTTGAAATGCCGTCGTTTCCGGTGGACAGATTCGTTGAGGCGGTTGACGAAGTTGTAAAGGCCAACGCCGCATATGTACCGCCGTACGGTTCGGGCGCCACATTATACATAAGGCCGTACCTGTTTGGAATATCGCCGGTAATTGGAGTAAAACCTGCCGACAATTATCAGTTCCGGGTATTCACAACGCCTGTCGGCCCTTACTTTAAAGGTGGAATAAAGCCGTTAACGATTAAGATAAGTGATTTTGACAGGGCCGCTCCGAACGGAACGGGACATGTTAAAGCCGGACTAAATTATGCGATGAGCCTTCACGCTATTGTAACCGCTCACGAGGAGGGCTATGACGAGAACATGTATCTTGACGCAAAGACCAGGACCAAGGTTGAGGAGACGGGCGGAGCCAACTTTATATTCGTTACAAAGGACAACAAAGTTGTCACTCCTAAATCAGATAGTATACTTCCGTCAATTACAAGGCGTTCCCTCATGCATGTTGCCAAAGAATACCTCGGTCTTGAAGTCGAGGAGAGGGAAGTATATGTTGATGAACTTACAGATTTTGCTGAATGTGGTTTGTGCGGTACTGCAGCCGTTATATCGCCGGTAGGAAAGATTGTTGACCACGGAAAGGAAATATGCCTTCCAAGCGGGATGACAAGTATGGGAGATACTACTAAGAAGCTGTATGATACGCTGACCGGAATACAGATGGGCAAAATCGAAGCTCCGGAAGGCTGGATTAGGGAAATACTGTGATGACGGCGTGTGTTAATTTATCATATAGAGTAAAAAGTATTATTATGAGGCAGGAACCCCGCGACGATGCGGCCGGACAGACGCTTGATTTGTTAAGGAGCATATTAGAGCCTGATTCGGGGCGTTATGATATGCTATATAGATACGAGCATAGTCTGAGGGTAGCTTCCATTGGAAAAAGGATAGCGGAGCAGGAACATATGCCCGAAACGCCAATGTTTATCGCGTGTCTTCTGCATGATGCCGGATATCCCGAGTGCCGCAGTATGGAAGATTTGAAACGACATCCTCTAATAAGCGCTGAGATTGCAAGGCTTTATTTGGACAGGATAGGTTTTGATAAAAGTATGTCGAAGAGTATTTATAATGCCATTCTTATTCATGATAAGTATGAATTACTGCCGGAAGCGACTTCATTTGAGCTTAGTGTGCGGGATGCGGATGATATTGACCGTTTTGACGCAATGCGTATGTGTACATGGGGATATCATGATATTGGGGAGCGTCCGGCAAAAGAGATTATAGATATATGCCATGATAGGCTGCGGCGTGCAGAAAGCTCCCGTGAGCGCATATGCGGTACCGATACGGCAAGGAAGATGTGGCTTGAAAAGATAGACATGTGCGTAGATTTTTACGGGCGTCTCTTAAGACAGATGCAAACGACGTTTGATTTTGAAAATATGGGGTCAAATATCCTGTAGTAATAATCACAGATGCTTTTGGGTAATTGCCCGTAGTTTCAAATATATGGTCTGTTTCATTCAGTTGTGTTGCAGGCCATTTTATTATTTAAAAAGCGCTCCGCTGAGGATGCGCACTCGCGCGGTATGCAGTTCGCTGCATTCTTTGTTATATTTAACGTAAACCTTACAGCAATCCGCCAAAGGCGGATAATCTTAAAAAGCGGAATTTGTTATTATATACAATATGACAATATAAAATCATGTAATGATAAGGGAGGTATTAGGGGATGAAGAAAGTAGAAGACTATGTGATAAGTATACCGGATTTTCCTGAGAAAGGCATAATATTCAGGGACGTTACCAGCGTTGTGCAGGACAGGGACGGCTTAAAGCTTGCCATTGACGGAATTTTGGAGAAGCTTGAAGGCGTTGATTTTGATGTTGTGGCAGGACCGGAATCAAGGGGATTCGTATTTGGAATGCCGGTTGCATACGAGCTTAACAAGGGATTCATTATGGTCAGAAAAAAAGGCAAGCTTCCAAGGGAAACGGTATCGGCCGAATATGAGCTTGAATATGGAAGTGAGATTGTCGAGATTCACAGGGATGCGATTCAACCCGGGCAGAAGGTTGTGATAATAGACGACCTTATTGCAACAGGGGGTACAATTGAGGCAATAGCGGGTCTGATTGAGGAGCTTGGAGGAGTTGTAGTTAAAATAGTATTCCTGATGGAGCTTGCGGGGCTTAACGGTAGAGAAAGGCTTAAGGATTATGATGTTGACTCGGTTATACGTTATGACGGCAAATAGATGTACATATTTTAGCCAGCGGGGTATGTAACCCGAACTTTGCGATAAATATATTGCTAATATTATGATACCTGCGAATGGCTGCGCACTTTGCCGGTAGTTATGCCGTTCCATGCAGGGCAAAAAGCGTCTGACCTTTTGCCTCCGGTATCTTAAGATTAGTCTGTTCATTGCAAAGTTTGGGCGTTTTATATGATAAACATTCAGAAAGGCAGGAAATTCAATGGTTATAGGTATTATAGGAGCTATGGACGAGGAGGTAAGCAGGCTTAAGGATGCGATGACAGACACCGCAATTATAAGTAAGGCCTCGATGGATTTTTATAAGGGAGTTTTGTGTGGAAAAAATGTTGTAGTTGTAAAATCCGGTATTGGAAAGGTTAACGCAGCGGTATGTACCCAGATACTTGCGGATGAATTTCAGGTAGGGGCAATTATTAATACGGGAATAGCAGGTTCCCTTAATAATGATATTAATATAGGGGATATCGTTCTGTCGACGGATACGCTTCAACATGATGTGGACGCCGTTGCATTCGGCTATGAGCCGGGGCAGATACCAAGAATGGATGTGTTGTCGTTTCCTGCCGATGAAAAGCTTATTGATTCGGCCTATAACGCGTGTAAAAATGCATGTTCTGACATAGGGGTATTTAAGGGAAGGGTTGTGAGTGGAGACCAGTTCGTCGCCGACAATAGTGTCAAACATAAGATTAAATCGCAATTTGGCGGATTCTGTACAGAGATGGAGGGAGCGGCAATCGGTCAGGCGGCTTATCTTAACAATGTGCCATATATAGTTGTCAGGGCAATATCGGACAAGGCGGATGATTCGGCGTCGCAAGACTACCCTGCATTTGAAAAAAAAAGCCATTCATAATCTTGTTAATATGATGTTGGAATTTGTGAAGAATTATGAATAAATTTGAATAATTTCGATTATTGTCGAATGAAATACTGCGATAATGCCATTATTTTCTAAATAGCTGTTTACAAATGTAAGAATATGGAATATAATTAATCTCATAAATCAATCAAAGTACATTTGAACGAAGAAGGAGAGAAGGTTATGCCAGATAAAATTTTTACTAATAATCAGGTGAGTATTTCAGGAACAGTAGTCAGTGAATTTAAATTCAGCCACGAGGTATATGGAGAAGGCTTTTATACGTTGGAGCTTTCTGTGCCGAGACTTAGTGACACGTATGATATCATTCCGCTTATGATATCCGATAGGTTAACGGACGTCTCAAAGGATTACAGGGGATGTTATCTTGAGGCGACGGGACAGTTCAGGTCATATAACAGACACGATGAGACAAAGAACAGGCTTGTTCTTTCCGTGTTTGTCAGGGAACTTGCCATATCAGAGGACAAGGATGAGGATGAAGATGTACACAAACCGAATCAGATATTCCTTGACGGATATATCTGTAAACCTCCTATTTACAGAAAAACGCCTCTTGGACGTGAAATTGCGGACGTTCTGCTCGCAGTTAACAGGTCGTATGGAAAGTCGGATTATGTGCCATGCATTTGCTGGGGAAGAAACGCAAGGTTTGCCGAGACGTTTGAAGTCGGCGGCCATGTACAGGTTTGGGGGAGAATCCAGAGCAGGGAGTATCAGAAAAAAATATCTGAAGATGAAGTTGAGAAGCGCATAGCGTACGAGGTATCCGTAAGTAAGCTGGAGTATGTACAGGAATCAATCTCCGAATGTTGAATTACAGTATTTGCATTTTATGTTTACGTATGATAGAATGTTCTCTGAATCAAACATCCCGCGGCAATTGCCAAAGGCGGGCGCGGTCATGTAGTCCTGACTCGTCTCATGCGGGTATAAGCGGATACTACTTGGAGGATATTATGGAAGATAACGCGATTCAGGTAATATATGGCGAGGGGAAAGGAAAGACCTCGGCTGCAATCGGTCAGAGTATAAGAGCTGTAAGCGCAGGCAGGAGGGTTGTATTCATAAGGTTTCTGAAAGGAAGGAATCTTGACGATTACACCTGCATAGAAAGACTTGAACCGGATATGAAAGTATTCTGTTTTGAAAAGGAAGACGAACTTTACGAGAACCTTGAGCCTGACAGGCAGGAGGAAGAGAAACAGAATATGGTGAATGGTTTTCATTTTGCAAACAAGGTCGTTGAGACCGGAGAGTGCGATTTGCTTGTCCTTGACGAGGTGCTTGGGCTGTTGGATATCGGTGTGCTGACGATTCAGGATTTATACAGGCTCATAGAGCGCTGCGGCGGCGATATAAGCCTGATAATGACTGGAAAATATGTTCCCAAGGAACTGATTCAGCATATTGATATCGTGTCAGAGATAAGGCAGATAAAACAATTAAAATCATAGCTTGACAAACAGGCTTTCAGATGGTATTGTTCTAATTAAGTTAATAATATATATTGTGATAGAGGTGCGTTAATCATTATTAACATTCCGGATTGTATTCAGGTACATGTGAAGGATGTGAAAGGGAGGTACGCCGAAGGGGAAAGGACCTGAAGCCTTTCTTTCTGGGCATAAGGTGAATAATCTTATGACTGTCATCAGTTTGATGGAGTGCTATCGGTTGTGTTGATTTATAATTATTGGGCCGGCGCTTTTGTGCCGGCTTGTTTTTGTATAATAGAAAATGCTTTCAATTTCCTATTATACAAAAGCGCTCCGCTAAGGATGCGCGAGGCTGTGTAAAGAAAGTTTGAGGAATTATTTTTAAGGAGGGTGTATTATGTCAATATTTGAGGGAGCGGGCGTTGCGCTTGTAACGCCGATGAAGGCAAATGGAGAAGTAAATTATGAGAAACTGGAGGAGATTACCGAATTCCAGATTAAGGGGGGAACGGACGCCATTATTGTATGCGGAACGACAGGCGAGGCGTCCACGCTTACGCACGAGGAGCATCTTGAGTGTATCAGCGTAGTTGCGGCATGTACGAAGAAAAGGATTCCAGTCATTGCGGGAACGGGTTCAAACTGTACGCAGACTGCGGTATACCTGTCGCAGGAGGCTGAGAAACGCGGAGCAGACGGTCTTCTCGTAGTATCGCCATATTATAACAAAGCAACGCAGAAGGGGCTTAAGCAGCATTTTACGACGATAGCAAAAAGCGTCGGCATACCGGTAATCCTCTACAACATAAAGGGGCGGACGGGCGTTAACATAGCCAATGGCACGATGGCCGAGCTTGCTAAGGAGGTCGATAATATTGTAGCCGTTAAGGAGGCCAACGGCGATATATCCCAGGTGGCCGAGCTGATGCATCTGACGCAGGGAGACCTTGACGTATATTCGGGAAACGACGACCAGATTGTGCCGATTCTGTCGCTTGGCGGAAAGGGAGTAATATCCGTCCTTTCCAACATAGAACCGCAGAAGACGCATGAAATTGTCGCAAGCTATCTTGCAAACGACGTTGTAAAGAGCAGAAAACTCCAGATTGCATATATTCCGCTTATTAACGCGCTGTTTTCGGAGGTTAATCCGATACCGGTAAAGAAAGCGATGAATCTTATGGGACTGGACGTCGGACCGCTCAGACTGCCGCTTACCGAGATGGACGAGGCAAAAGCCGGGATACTTGCACAGGAGATGAAGAAGGTTGGTATTACACTTGCGCAGTGAATAAGTGAATCTTTGCAGGTAATACTGTTATAGGAATATAACAGGCGCTGGCTCTGTGCAAAGACCGTATAACCGAAGTAAAACCGCATATTCGAAGGTAAAATTTTAAGTCAGATGATTACTAAAACAGTAAAAGAAAGAGGTAAAGTACATGGTTAATATATTGATGAATGGCTGTAACGGAAAGATGGGGCAGGTGATAACGGAGCTTGTCAGTCAGGATGACAGCGTGTGCATTTCCGCCGGCGTGGACGTCTACGACGGTATTGAGAACAGTTACCCGGTGTTTCCGTCAATCGACGAGGTTAACGTCGGATTTGATGTTATTATAGATTTCTCTACGGCGGCCGTTGTCGGCAAGGTAATCGATTATTGTGAGAAGCACAGAAAACCGGTTGTCATATGCACCACGGGACTATCAGACGATATACTCGGCAGAATAGAGGAACTGTCCAAAACCTGCGCGGTTCTTCGCTCCGCCAATATGTCCATCGGCGTTAATGTCCTGATGAAGCTTTTAAAGCAGGCGGTTGTAAGACTGGCTCCGGAGGGCTTTGACATTGAGATAGTCGAAAAACACCATAACCAGAAACTAGACGCGCCGTCAGGCACGGCCTTGTCCCTTGCGGATGCGATGAACGAGGAGATGAACGGCGCATATGAATATGTGTACGACAGAAGCGGCGTGCGAAAGAAACGCGATAAAAAGGAAATGGGAATATCGGCCGTGCGCGGCGGAAACATTGTCGGCGAACACGACGTCATATTTGCCGGAACAGACGAGGTAATTACAATATCCCACACGGCGTACTCCAAAAAAATATTTGCGAAGGGAGCGATTGCCGGAGCAAGGTATCTGTGCGGCAAGGCGCCGGGAATGTACGACATGTCGGATGTGATGGAGTAACGAAGCAGTGATGATTAAATGTAAAAAATATTTTTACATTATTTTAAGATATGGTAGAATAGTTATTGGAAATAACATGTTGCCGCAATAATCAGGCAAAAAAAGGAATATCAAAAAAATAAACGAGAGAGTGAAAAAGTTTCAAACAGAGGTTGACACACAAAACAATGCATGAAATAATTTTGAAAGAAGGAATAACTGCGTTAAGAAATAATAACTTGCTTTTTTGCAGACTCTCAAAATCTTCAGGGGATGATTTCACACGGACATAAAGATACATGTATATCCTTACCGGGATGTGCATGTATTTATTTGTGAGTTTATTTTTACAAAACAACCGAAAGGGAAAAAGAAAATGAGTAAATGGAAAAAAATGTTTGCCATATTCATAGCGGGCGCGGTACTTGTAACGGGCGGCACGCTGCCGCAGAAAAATGAGGCGACGGCTGCGGAGGGAACGGATTACGGAATCAGTAATCCGAGAGTAGAGAACGGAGTAACAACATGGGATAAGATAAAGTTTGGTAGTTATTATCAGGATGCTGAAATACAGCCGGCGGAACCAATCAAGTGGCGCGTGCTGACGGTTGACGGAGACGATGCGTTCCTGCTGGCGGATAAGAACCTTGACGCAAAGCCATATAATGAGAAATATACAGATGTAACATGGGAGACATGCACGCTGCGGAAGTGGCTTAATGAGGACTTCTATAATAAGGCGTTTGACGCGGAGGAAAAGAAAGCAGTAATTGAGACTACGGTAATCAATGAAGATAATCCTGAATGCGGCACAGAGGGCGGAAATGACACGACGGACAAGGTGTTCCTGCTGTCTATAGCGGAGGCATGTAATGAAGCGTATGGGTTTGACACGGAATTTAACGAGGTTTCCACGACAAGGAATGCGAAGAACACGGACTATGCGAAGGTGAATAACGCATATACCAGCACATCCGGAAGTGGTTACATGTGGCTACGCTCGCCCGGCATGGACAGTGATTATGCGGCGTATGTCTATAACGACGGTTGCAGCAATGACGATGGTAGCACTGTAGACAACAGTGGTCGTGCCGTGCACCCGGCTTTGCACATTAATCTGTCATCTTCCAGTGTGAAGGATGCCGGCGAGGTGGATTCGCCAGGTAATGTTACGGCATTAGGCGACGGCATCCAATCACCGAGGATAGAGGATGGAGTTACCACATGGGACTGCGTGTATTTCGGAAATTACAGGCAGAACTGTGAGTTCAGTAAACAGGATATTGAATGGCGCGTGCTGTCGGTGGACGGGGACAGCAGAGAAGATGAAAGAAACACCAAGAGTTGAGATAAAGGACAAGCTGAATCTGACGATTGAGGAAGCGGCTGCGTATAGCAATATTGGCATTAACCGTATAGAGCGCATGGCAAAACAGCCTAAATGCCCATTCGTTCTTTATATAGGAAGAAAAAAGCTTATTAAGCGAAAGGAATTTGAAAAATATCTCGAAGGAGCAATTGAGTTGTGATATAGACTTATAAGCCTTTATATAGTATTATATAGATTACTGTATCAAGGCTCTTTTTTTCAAGGTGCGAAAGAAAGGAGATTTTGTCAATGGGAAAGGATTTAAGAGGAAAGGAGTTAGGTGTTGGCATAAGCCAGCGGAAAGACGGATTATATACTGCAAGATTTACAGATAAGTCAGGAAAACGCAGGCAACAGTATTTTAAGAAATTGCAAGAATGTAGAAACTGGCTTGCGGACGCACAGTTTGCAGACGAACACGGAGATATAAATGCTTCATCAAATATGACAGTTGACGCATGGTTTGAATACTGGATTTCTGAAATCAAAGAAAAGACGGTTCGATGGAGTACGCTTAGTAGCTACAAAGACCGATACAATAAGAATATTAAGGAAATTATCGGAAAAATGATTGTGAGCGAAGTGAAGCCCATGCACTGCCAGAACGTTTTGAATGTCATGGACAACAACGGATACGCCGGCGCGAGTATGGAGAGAACTAAAGTTACATTGTCTGCTATGTTTTCCGATGCTTGCGAGAATGGCCTTATCTCTTCCAATCCGGTAACAAAGTCTGTTAAATGCCCTAAAAAGAAAAATAAAAATGCAAGGGTATTAACGGTTGATGAACAGAAAAGGTTTTTGGAATCCGCAAAAGAAAATGTAAATTATAACCATTTCCTGTTTGTATTGCAGACCGGAGTGAGGTCAAGTGAATTGCGTGGTCTCAAATGGGGAGATATTGATTTTGAAAATCGAATTATACATATAAGACGAAATGTAGCACATGATTCTAATAACAACAGATTCATCACAGGCGAATTAAAGACTAGTTCTGGGCAAAGGGATATTCCGATGACGCAAGCGGTTTATAATTTGCTTCTGGATATAAAGTGCAGACAGAAAAACAAGCAGCAGAAAGTTGTATCATTTGAATTTTCAGACCATATATTCTTGAATCGAAATGGAAAGCTGATTCCGAACTCGAACTATGATAGATATTTAGAAAAGCTATGCATCAAATCTGGAATAGAAAAAATATCCATGCATACGCTTAGACACACTTTTGCCACGCGATGCATCGAAAGTGGTATGAAGCCTAAAACCTTGCAAAAGATTTTAGGACACGCCAATATTTCTATGACAATGGACTTGTATGTCCATGTAACAGAGGATGAGAAAGAAAAGGAAATGAAGAAGTTTGAAGAAATATGCAGTGTTGTTTAGAAAAAATGGTGTAGTAATTGGTGTAAATTTATAAATAAAAAGCCTGTAATTGCTGAAAATGCAACGGTTTTTAATATTAAATCATATTAGTCGCCAGTATGTGACATTCACAAAGGTTTATGATGAACAGAGAAAACTGCATGGGAGAACCCGGAAGGCAGTAACAGAAACCATCCGTATCTGCAAGGATATGAATGTATTGAAGGAATATCTGGAAGAGCGGGAAAAGGAGGTTGAGAATATAATGTTAGCAATGTATGATGAAAAAGAAATTCTGCTGGAATATATCGAGAGTGAGAGATATGATACGGAAAAAGAAATGGCAGTACAGCTTTTAAAGGAAGGCGTACCAGTAGAGCAGATTGCCCGTTGTAGTTCAGTGTTATCTATTGATGAGATAAGGATGCTGCAGAAAGAATTGTTGCAGAATGCTTGATATAACAGTGGTATAGGAATGATGTTTCATAGAAAATTTCTGCATTATCAGTTGAGGAGGTAAAAAAGTGTCTTCGACACTTTTTTGTTTCTACAAATCAATATTGGACAATAAGCCAGCGGTTGTTTCGCTGGCTTTTGTTATATAACAAGGCGGATGGCCTACGCCTGCTGTGAAGCCTGATGCGACAGAAAACTCCAACGCAACTGCCGCACCGACGAAAAAGCCCGATGCGACAGAAAACCCCAACGCAACCGCCGCGCCAACAATGCAGCCTGACGTGACAGAGAAGCCCAACGCAAATGTAGAGCCAACGAAGCTGCCTGACGGAACACCGAATCCGCCAGCGTCGTCACAGACTCCATCCGTCACCGCGCAGCCCGCCCCGTCTGCGCCTGCGGAATCTCCGGCGCCGTCCGACGGCCCCGTCCTTAAGAAAATTAAGGTATCAGGCGTTAAGTGCGCAAAGAACGCAAAGAAGATAACCGGAAAGGTGTCCGTGAAAAATGCGGCGGTCAGGATTAAGGTTGGAAAGAAATCTTATAAGAAAGCAGTGGTTCAGGGAAAGAAGTTTACGCGGCGGCGCATTTTGACGGCAGGGCGGTATTTACTTTTTGCAGCGGGCAGGTCTCGGGGAGTCCCCGATATCCTGCCCGCTGTTTTTATGTGGGGATAGAAAAGGGTGGGAAAATATGGACTATGATACGACGTCAATGGAGATAACGATAATAAAAAATAAAATGACAGAAAAAAACTTTTGCTGTATAATAAAGTTATATATTCTAAGCTTTATCTTGCCGATAATATTCTATTGATAGGAATGACAGTAAATAGAGGAGACGGTTCCTTGTTTCCTGCATGGTGTTTGAGGAACGCGGGAGGAGGTATTTATGCAGAGAAAAATTGGGAAGATATTTTCTAAGATACAGGAGATGCTCGTTGTACAGTCGATTCGTTTCAGTCTTATTACGCTGATACCGATTCTGATGATTGGTTCGTTTTTTTTGGTTGCTGCATCGATACCGCTTGACGGATACCAGAATGTAATTTCAACTTGGAATAACGGGGTGCTGTTACATATTTTTAACGGAATCTATAACGCGACCTTTGGGATGCTGTCCATGTATACGGCCGGTATGGTAGGGTATCATTACGGGAATCTTTATGGGAATTTCTATGCCGGGCGCGACAGGAATTTTGGCCATGCCACGTTAATGGTGTCTCTCGGCGGTTATTTTGTTCTGTCGGGTGTACCGGATGTTACGATGGATGTCTTTGGGCCAAAGGGAATGTTTACGGCGATTGTGTCAGCGTGTATCGCTTCGCGTCTGTTTATGTGGCTGTTTCGGCGTATGCATCATAAGACATTGCTGACAGACGGTGCGGATGTGCGTCTGGGCCTGTCGATTCAGACGATATTTCCGGCTGCGATAACGATTGGATTTTTTGTGGTTCTCAACATGGTGATACAGACGGTGTTTGATGTATCAAGCGTGTATGAGCTTATTATCCGGACTCTCAACGGAATGTTTACATATATCAGGGGCGACCTTTGGCGGGGACTGAGTTTTGTTATTGTGTCGAGCGTCCTTTGGTTTTTCGGAATACATGGCGGCAATATGCTGGACGGAGTGTCCAACGATATACTATTGAAAGCAACGGAGAAGAATATGCAGCTTGTGGCGCAGGGAAAGGAAGCCACAGAAATACTGACAAAACAGGTTATTGATTTCTTTGTGCTGTTGGGCGGATGCGGAGCTACCATGTGTTTACTGGTTGCATTGTTTATTTTCAGTAAACGCAGTAATACGAAGCAGATGGCAAAATGTTCTGCTTTTCCAATGCTGTTTAATGTGAATGAGATTATGGTATTTGGCTTTCCGATTATTTACAATGCCACATTGCTGATTCCATTTTTATGTACGCCGGTTGTCTGTTTTCTGATTACCTATATCAGTATGAAAACCGGTCTGGTGCCGTTGGTTACACAGGATGTTGAATGGACGACGCCGATTTTTATCAGCGGATACAAGGCGACGGGTTCACTGGCAGGCTCCGTTTTGCAGCTGGTAAACTTGTGCGTCGGCGTTTTGATTTATGCGCCGTTCGTCAAGCGGTATGATGCGGAGAAGGTCAGGGTTGCAAAGCGGGATTATCAGAAGTTGGTCTGCAAATTGCAGGAAAGCGAACAGACAAGAATACCGGTCCGGCTTATGGACGATGCGTTTACATATGGGTGGATGGGAAAAGCCCTTGCTGCGGATTTGAAGCTGGCTATAGAAAAGCAGGAATTGAAACTGTATTATCAGCCGCAGTACCATGCAGACGGAACATGTATCGGCGCGGAGGCGCTGTTACGGTGGAATCATGCGGTACACGGTAATATCTATCCGCCGCTCATATTTCAGCTTGCGGAAGAAGCGGGATTTTTGGAGAAACTGGAGGAATGGGTGGTATGGAAAGCCACCTTTGATATGCAGATGCTGCAGAAAAAGTATGCTGACCATAAGTTGAAGATTAGCGTCAATGTGACGGGAACGACAATTCAGTTGAAAGCTTTTGAGAGTTTCTTGAAGAATCTGGCTGATACCTGCCCGCTGCATGAGATGGGAATCTGCATTGAGGTTACGGAACAGGCTGCCCTTCGGTTGGACGACGTTCAAATTGAGCGTTTTCACAGGATACGGGAAATGGGGTATATGTTGGCGGTGGATGACTTTTCAATGGGAAGCACATCCATTCAATATCTGACCGGCAGCTATTTTGACTTAGTAAAACTGGACGGTTCTCTGGTGAGGGGAACTTTGGATAATCCGAGATGCTGTGAGATTATTTCGTCCATTGTACAGTTGACAAATTCGCTCGATATGATGGTGTTGGCGGAGTATGTCAGTGACGCCGCCATACAGGAAAAATTATTGGAACTGGGCTGCGAGCTGTATCAGGGTTCTTATTTTTCGCCGCCGATTACCCTGTCTGCATTTGAAAAGTTATTGCAGGAGAATTAAATTATTTTTGTGGTGTAATGGCCTGAAATAGACAGGATAAGGTATAAGGTAAGGATAAAATTATTCTGTTAATTAAGAATATGGACGGGTACCCCCGCATATATTTCTACAAGAGTATATGCGGGGGTTTTTTGTGTGAAATTCACTAAGATGCATGGTTGCGGTAACGACTACATATATGTGGAGGAGCATGAGATTGAGGAACTTGACGATGATGGGATAAGCAGGCTTGCAAGGAGGATGAGCGACAGAAAGCACGGCGTGGGCTCCGACGGGCTCATTATTATAGCAGACTCTGACATTGCGGACGTACGTATGATTATGTATAATTCGGACGGCTCGAGAGGGAAAATGTGCGGCAACGGAATCAGATGCCTGTGCAAGTACGTATTTGAGAGGAAACAGGTTATAAAAACGAAGTTCCGCGTTGAGACGGATTCCGGAGTGAAAGAGGTGTCGCTGACATGCAACGGCGGTACCGTGACAGGAGTAAAGGTAAATATGGGAAAGTACGTCAATGAGAAGAAGAAGTCCTATACGCTGGACGGAAAAAAATATGACATAACGTACGTTGAGGTCGGCAATCCGCACGCTGTAATATGGGTTCCGGATTTGGAGAGGACGCTTGTTGAGAAGGTTGGCAGTTATCTTGAATATCATGAGGATTTCCCCGACAGAGTGAATACGGAATTTGTACAGTACATCGGTAAAAATACAATAGCGCTGAGAGTGTGGGAGCGGGGAAGCGGAGAGACGCTCGCCTGCGGAACAGGCGCATGTGCGGCTTATGTGGCCGGAAGGCTTGCGGGAATACTCGGAGACGAGGTTACGGTAAATATGACGGGCGGCAGCGTTGTCGTAAGTTATGATAACGCGCGGGATAATATATTGCTTTATGGAGATGCTAATGAGGTATTTACAGGTGAGTATTGATTATTTGGCGGTGAAATGAATGTGTAAATTAATTGATTTGCTTGAGGGGATTGCATATGAAGTCATTTCAGGCAATGTAAACAGGGAAGTAAACGGCGTGTGCTACAGTACGCATGACATGACGGCAGGTTCTGTATTCGTATGTATAAAGGGATTCCACTCCGATTCCCACGACATGGCGCAGCAGGCCGTATACGCAGGGGCGTCGGTTATTGTATGCGAACGCGCCGTAACGGTAACGGACAATGTGACGGTTATACTCGTAAGTGACAGCAGGGAGGCCCTGTCCGTGATTTCGGCTAATTATTTCGGCAATCCTGCAAAGGATATGATAATGATTGGAGTAACCGGAACAAAGGGAAAGACGACGACGGTATATATGATAGCGGATATACTTGACGCCGCGGGAATAAACGCCGGTATAATCGGCAGTATAGAGATACGATATAACAACAGGTCAGTCAAAAATGAAAATACGACTCCGGAGTCTTATGTTATACAGCAGACGCTTGCTCGAATGAAAAGAGAAGGGATAAAGGCGGTCGTGATGGAGGTCTCGTCACAGGGGCTGAAGTTAAAGAGGGTACACGGGATAACATTTGATTACGGTATATTTACCAATATATCGAGAGACCATATAGGCGATAAAGAACATGCGGATATGGAGGAGTATATAAACTTCAAATCACAGCTTTTTAAAAACTGCAGATGCGGCATATACAATATAGACGATGAGCGTTATAAGGAGATAATTGACGGAAACAGGTGCGAGAGGCTTATGCACTATGGATTAGACGATGCGGGTAATATAAAGCCCGAGTATGTAGAGGGTATTCCGGGGGTATCGTTTACCGTAAATGATATGAACATAACGCTGAAACTGCCGGGCGTTTATTCCGTTTACAATGCGCTTGCGGCGATAAAGCTGTGCAACGAGATATTGTGTGAGGATGAGCTTTCAACAAGAATGTGCCTGATGGCGGAGGTACTGTATAATTTCAGCGTTCGGGGACGCACGGAGGTGATAAGGCTTGGCAACGGCGCTTATGCGGTTGTCGACTATGCGCATAACGCGTTGGCGCTGAAGTCGCTTCTTGAATCAATGCGCGGATATGTAAAAGGAAGACTGGTATGTCTATTCGGATGCGGAGGAAACCGCTCGAGGCTCAGGCGCTATGAGATGGGTGAGGCATCCGCCAGACTTGCGGATTTTACCGTAGTAACGTCTGACAATCCGCGCTATGAGGAGCCGTATCAAATAATGGAGGATATTGAGAGCGGCGTGCTGAAGGTGTTAGATAAGAAAGACAAGGTCAAAAACGGATTGTGGAGTTATGACGACGGAAAATATGTTATGATAGAAGACAGGAAAGACGCCGTGGAAATTGCTTTGTCAAAGCTTGAAGAAAATGATATGATAGTAATTGCAGGAAAAGGCCATGAGAATTATCAGGAGATAAGGGGAAGGCGTTACTATCTTGACGACAGGGATTTGGTTGAGCCGTATAAGGCGTGAATAATTTTAATTACAAATATGAATCAGGGAGAAAGATATTATGTTTATAAGCATGGAAGACGTAATAAAATATACCGGAGGGGAGCTTATGTACGGCAAGCTCCCTGACAACAGAGAAAAGTCCGGGGTAACGTCGGTCGGCAGCGACTCGCAAAAGATTGCGGAGGGCGGTTTATTTGTTGCGATAGAGGGCGAGCGTGTCGACGGACACAGATTCGTAAAAAGCGCGTTTGAAAACGGGGCAGCCGCCGCCATAGTGTCAAAGGCCATACCTGAGGAAGACGTGCCGGCCGGTAAGTTCTGCATAAAGGTGAATGACACGGTGGCGGCGCTGCAGAGGCTTGCCGCGTGGTACAGAAGAAAGTTTGACATACCGGTTGTTGCGGTAAGCGGAAGTGTCGGAAAGACGACGACAAAGGAAATGATAGCCGCTGCGCTTTCATCAGGAATGAATGTCTTAAAGACCGAGGGCAATATGAACAGCCAGCTCGGCGTTGCGCTGATGATGTTCAGGCTGACGCCGGAGCATGACATTGCCGTAATAGAAATGGGTATAAGCGAGTCTGGCGAGATGCACAGGCTTTCTGAGATTGCAGCGCCAGACGCCGCCGTCTTGACGAATATAGGCGTTTCCCATATAGGACAGTTGGGCAGCAGGGAAAACATAAGGCGTGAGAAGCTCGATATTGTCAGGGGCTTCAGGAAACGGAACGGAATCATCCTTATCCCTTCCAATGATGAAATGCTGAACATGCCGGATGCAATGACGGAAGATGCCTTAAACAAAGAGGCGTATGAGATTATAAATGACCTCACAATCGTGCGGTACGGTGAAGATGACGGCTGCCGGTACAGGGCATATGACATACATAACGGGCAGGACGGAGTTGTATATGACATCAGGCTTGCGGACGGCACGGCCGGGCAGGTTTCTCTTTCGGTACTCGGCATGCATAACGTATACAATTCACTTGCGGCTATTGCGGTAGCGGATTATTTCGGACTTGCAATTAAGCCTGCAGTGAAAAAATTAGAGCAGTATAAGCCGATTGCAATGCGGGGACAGATATTTGAAAATGCGGGCATCACTATCATTGACGATACTTACAATGCAAGTCCTGATTCCATGAAGAGCGGGCTTTCAGTATTATGGGAAAAGCAATGTTCCGGAAGAAAAGTTGTCGTACTGGCCGACATACTTGAGCTTGGCGACATGTCCGAACAGATTCACCGCTCCATAGGCGCGTACATAGCGGACAGGTACAACAGCGGGGTTCAGACGGATATGTTATTTACCGTGGGAAAAGAAGCCGCATTTATCGCGGACGAGGCGGCCGCGGACATTAAAAATGCAGATACAATAGAAAATATAATAATACAATCGTTTGGCGGCAGGGATGAACTTACAGACTATATTATGCGTATATTAAAACCGGGAGATATGGTTATGGTTAAGGGCTCCAGAGGTATGCACATGGATAAACTGTGCGAGGCATTAAAAAACATGTAGACAAAGGAAGTGTCCTGATGAACAGAGCATTATATGCGGATGTGATTGTAGACATATCCCTGGAAAATCTGGACAAGCCTTACCAGTACAGGATTCCCGAGGGATTTGAGGAACGCGTCAGAGTAGGGAGCGCGGTTATGATTCCGTTTGGACGCGGAAACCGCCGGATAAAGGGTTATGTAGTAGGCATTGGTACCGAGCCAAAGTACGACGTTGCAAAAATAAAGTGTATAAGGGAGATTCCGGATAAACAGGTTACGGCTGCCGGACAGCTGCTTGAACTTGCGTTCTGGATGAAAGAGAGGTACGGCTGTACGGCCAATGAGGCCATAAAGACGGTTCTGCCCGTGAAAAATAAAGTCAGGGCCGTAAAGGAGAGGACCGTGCGCCTTGCGGTAGACAGGGACAAGGCCAGGGCATTTCTTGCAGAGCTTCGCGGCAAAGCAAACGCTGCCGCAAGAATAAGGGTTCTGGAGAAACTTGTATCGTCGGATGACGGAAAGCTTGATTATTCCGAGGCCGTTAAGAAACTGTCGGTGAGCGGCCAGACATTTAACAGTCTGGCGAAGGAAGGCATCATTGTAATTGAATCCGAGAGGATAAGCCGCAACCCCGATATGAATACCGGGATTCACGCGGTAAGGCACCGGCTTACAGATGAGCAGCAAAATGCCGTTGATACGGTCACGAAGGATTTTGGGAACGGCGTGAGGAGAACCTATCTCTTGCACGGCGTAACCGGAAGCGGAAAGACGGAAGTATATATGTCTGTCATTGAACATATTATTAAGGCAGGCAGACAGGTCATTGTTCTCATACCGGAGATAGCCCTCACCTACCAGAATGCGGGCAGGCTGTACGGGCGTTTCGGCGACAGGGTTTCGATTCTCAATTCCAGAATGTCGGCCGGAGAAAGGTACGACCAGTACAAGAGGGCTGAAAACGGGGAGCTTGATATTATTATCGGTCCGCGCTCCGCGCTTTTTACGCCGTTTGACAGGCTTGGGCTTATCATTATTGACGAGGAACACGAAAGCAGCTATAAGAGTGAGATAACGCCGCGCTATAATGCGATAGAGGTTGCGTTTCAGAGAGCAAATAACGCAGGCGCGTCGCTCATACTTGGCTCCGCCACCCCGTCTGTTGAGACGTATTACAGGACGACGGCGGAGTACGGGGGTTCTGAATCCGTAAAGTTATTGGAGCTGTCAAAGCGCGTGCCGGGAAGCAGCCTGCCTGTCGTTCATATCGCCGACATGAGGGAGGAGTTTAAGAAAAAGAATTACTCCATATTCAGCGAAGGCCTGAAGGAAAAAATACAGGAGAGGCTTGATGGCAGGGAGCAGATAATATTATTTATAAACAGAAGGGGATATGCCGGATTCATATCCTGCAGAAATTGCGGCGAGCCGGTAAAATGTCCGCACTGTGATGTGTCCCTCACACTGCATTACACAGGAAACGGCGGCGCGAATGCAAAGCTTATATGCCATTACTGCGGTTATGAGTCCGAGCCGCTCAAAACCTGTCCGTCATGCGGCTCTAAGTATATAGGGGGATTCAGGCAGGGAACCCAGAAGATTGAGGAGATGGTAAAAAGTGAATTTCCGGACGCCCGTGTGCTGCGTATGGATGCGGACACGACAGGAGGCAAAGACGGACATGCCTCGGTTCTCGGAAAGTTTTCCAAGCATGAGGCGGATATACTCGTCGGCACGCAGATGATTATTAAAGGACATGATTTCCCGAAAGTAACGCTTGTCGGAATACTGGCGGCTGACACTGCGCTGAATACAGGCGATTACACTGCTTCGGAAAAATGTTTCCAGACGCTTGTCCAGGCGGCCGGAAGGGCCGGAAGAGGCAGAACTCCCGGGGAGGTTTTCATACAGACGTACAGACCTTCTCATTTTGCTGTTTTGTGTGCCGCGGCGCAGGATTACAAGACATTTTACAACAAGGAGATATCTTTTCGAAAGCTGATGGGCTACCCGCCGGCGGCGCACGTTATGAGCATGATGACTGCATCAGACGACGAGGAGTTGACGAAAGCCATAACGGAGGATGCGGCGCGGAACATACGGCTGTATTTTAAGGAAAGCGACGTCGCATCGGTAATCGGTCCCGCTCCGCACACCGTGGCGAAAGTAAGCGATGTTTACAGATATATGCTGTACATAAAGCATTATGACATACGGGAGCTTAAACTTTTGCGGGATAAGGTTTCGGAATATATCGGCAGAAAATACGGCGACAGGAAGTACAGTATTATAACGGATATAGATTAGATACGTGGATTTTATGTTTCCGATGGATGAGATGACGGTCTGGCTTATTGTTTTTTAGTGGAGAAACTGTTATACTCGATGCATACTATATTTGCTTTATATTGTGAGAATAAGATGTTTTGCGGCGTTGATTTTAAAACTATAATATTGTATCCGGTATATAAAAGGCAGAACAAAATAAATTTCGGGATAAAATATGAATATATGAGATTAGGAGAAGCAGAATGGGTTTATTTTTACGCGGCGCGGATATTAATGATGCAGAAATCATATTGGAGTGGAGAAATGATTCCGTAACAAGGGAACATTCATTTTCGAAAGAATGCATAGATTATGAAACCCATATGAAGTGGTACAAAAGTAAATTATCGGACAAGGACTGTTATCTGTTTATTTTGATGGATAATACCGAAAAAATAGGACATTTACGGATTGACAGGGTAAATGATGTAGGCAGAATAAGTTATACCATAGCGCCCGGCAAAAGAAACAGGGGATATGGGAAAAAGATTATAGAATTGTCGGAGCGTGTTGTTACGGATGGTATACATGCGCTTGTGGGTATGGTTGAACTTTCAAATGAACCGTCAAGAAAATGCTTCCGGCACAATAACTATGCCGAATTTGCCAGTGGGGATATTTATTTTTATATAAAACTAATATGAAATAACTTATATTATATATTTACAAAAGAAATACATGTAATGCTTTATTAAAAAAGTATACTATTGAAGAGGTGAAATAAATGAGCGGCATGAGGGATAAACTGCATACAGGCGAACTGTATCTTCCGGGAGACCGGGAGATTATGAAAGAACAGGTTATCTATCAGGATAAGCTGTGTGAATACAATATGACCAAACCTTCCGAATCTGAAAAAAGGACGCAGATGCTGAAAGAGATGCTCGGCGACTGTGGTGAGGGCGTATATATTGAGGCGCCTTTTTATGCGAATTTTGGCGGGCATCACTGTCATTTTGGTAATATGGTGTATGCGAATTATCATCTGACATGTGTGGATGATACGCATATTTATATAGGCGATTATACTATGATCGGGCCTAATGTGACAATTGCAACAGCGGGGCATCCTATTTTGCCGGAGCTTCGTGAGAAGCTATATCAATATAATATGCAGGTTCATATAGGAAGAAACTGTTGGATAGGCGCAGGCGCGCTTATAATGCCTGGGGTTACGATTGGGGATAACACGGTAATCGGCGCGGGAAGCGTCGTTACAAAAGATATTCCCGCTAATGTCGTTGCAGTTGGTAACCCCTGCAGGGTAATGCGGGAGATTGGCCAGCATGACAAAGAATATTATTTCAGGGACAGAAAAATAGATATCAATTAAAAATAGTAGATGGGAGATTATAATGGATAAAGATATAACGGCAAAAAAGCCCGGATTGCTATGTCGGCAGCCGGATGATGCGTTGTGTGAGAGTTTTATATTCAGAAATATAAGGCGTGAGGAGGCAGAGCAGGCGGCGTTGATTGAAGAGATATGTTTTCCTCCGAATGAAGCGTGTTCAAAGGAAATGATGATGGAACGTATAGAGAGGGCGCCGGAGTTCTTTCTTGTTGCTGAGGATAAGGAGGGCGGTAAAATAGCGGGATTTCTTAGCGGTCTTGCAACGGATGAAGAACTTTTTAGGGATGAATTCTTTAAAGATGCTGACATGCATAATCCGGACGGCAGGAATATTATGCTGTTAGGGCTTGACGTTCTTCCTGCGTACCGCGGGCGGGGTCTTGCAACGGAGCTGATGCGCCGTTATCTTGTCAGGGAACGTGACAATGACAGACATACCGTAATATTGACGTGCCTCGACGCTAAGGTGAATATGTATGAAAAAATGGGATTTATAGACGAGGGCATATCTGCTTCTGCGTGGGGCGGTGAGCAGTGGCATGAGATGCGGTATAAGCTATAATTTTATAACTTTATATCTTCAACACTACATCCACAAAAAATTCCCGCTCGCTGTTAGAGATTCGCGTCTTTCCATCGTATTTTTCGGCTATGGCAGATATGGATGCAAGCCCGGTGCCCTTTCCGCCGTGTTTTGTAGATAGGTAGCCGTTCTTTCCCTTTCTGACCGTGCCGTTAAAGCTGTTGGTTGAGACAATGTACAGTCTGTCTCCGTTTCTTATTTTGGAAGTAAGATAAAAATACCTGGATGTTTCAGGCGCCCCCAGGCATCCGGATATCGAATTGTCAAGAAGGTTGCCAAAAAGCGCTGCCATGTCAAGCTCGGAGACAGTCAGCGGCTGGGGCAGGCTGATATTCCAGTCTATAGTAATCCCTGCACAAACAGCCATCTCATGGTAGTAACCGAACAGGGCGTTCAGCGCCGGATTGGCGCAGTAATTCGGATGTATGTTTTGTTCAAGTATGTTTTCATATTCAGACAAATGTGTACGGATGTTTTCAATATCATTGTTTTCAGCAAGCGACGCAAGCAGCCGTACGGAATGCCGGAAGTCATGGCGCAATCTTGAGGTGGCCCGTATATGTTCAAGAAGTGAGGCGTACTGGTGCGACTGCATTTCAAGAAGTTGTGAGTGTTCTTTCAGTCTTGCATGTTCAAAAATTAATCTTGCTCCCTGATAGAAGAGAACATAGAAGGTAATGAGTACTAAAAGAGCGCAGCCTTCAAGCATTGGAAAGAGATAGTACATTCTTCCTGCATGGAGCGTACTGTAGGATATAGGAACTGCCAGTATGTTGAATAACAGGAAAACGGATGATATGATGACAGTTGAGTACCATATCTTTGGAAAATTCAGATTTTCGACCGCCCATGAAAACTGGTGTAGGGCCGGGTATGCGAAAGCCGCAACGAGCAGGCATGCGAGTACGAACTGGAATAACGCGGCTTCAACGGAAAAGTTTTGGGCGCCCGACATGGGGTGAAGTCTCGCGTCGAATGCATAGGCAAACTGGGAAGGAAAAGTTTCTATTGAGCAGACGCCTATGTAAATGGCGAGACACCTTGGCAAGTCTATTGTCACAGTCAGCCTGTACAGGAAAAAGAATACTACTAGAGACGGCAGTAATAGGAGGTTCATATCGACCCGCATGGATGCGTATATGCATGCGGCTGCAAATGAATACGGAACAATGACGGCCATGCACATACCCGCGGTTTTTGCCGGAGTATATTTCATTTGGTTTCTGACGCAAAGG
Source organism: Lachnospiraceae bacterium (assembly GCA_022790615.1). GTDB lineage: Bacteria > Bacillota > Clostridia > Lachnospirales > Lachnospiraceae > V9D3004. The sequence continues at coordinate 487 of JAAVXK010000111.1, read as the reverse complement.
TAGCAGGACGCCGCGGCAGGCAGAAGAATAAGAAATTGTGGCAGCGCAGACAGAAATTTAACTGTGTTCATAATAACTCCCCCGTTCCGGTGGTTGCCGTATAGCGGCATTGCCGCCGGCGTATTTTGTCAAAATTATAATCCTGTATAGCCTGTTCTATCTGAAGGCGCTCCCGCACGCGAATCGGTAAACGCGTTCCGTCCTCCATAATGCAGCAGTTGTCCTTAAAGTCAACGATATAGTCGGCGTTTAACGTGATTCCCTTATTTGCATATATAAAACGGTCGTCGCCGTCTGTGCATCCAATGAATTCTTTCATTGTCATCCGGCATCGTACCGAAGTTTGGTCTGTAAGCTTTATGTTAAGATAATGGCCGTCGGTTATTATGGAAATGATGTCGTCAAGAAATATACGTATATGTTTGCGCTCACTGTAAATCTCAATATATTTATGAAGTGTGGGAAGTATCTTTTGGGCGTCCGCAAG
>JAAVXK010000123.1 GCA_022790615.1 Lachnospiraceae bacterium | reverse complement strand
GTTCATTCTGTCAGGAGGCAGCAGCTCCGACGCGGTATCCTCTACCGAGTCAATAGCTTCCTATATATATGCAAAACAACTCGACGCAATGATTAGCGACACGTCAACTTTCGACCACTACGCCTCACTCGGATGTTTTGCCGACCTCGAAAATCTGCTTACAGACGAACAGTATGAAAAATATTCCAAGTATATATATTATCCCGTCATCGAAAAACCTGACGATAAAGTGCCTTCCCCTGACACAGATACAATACGTCCGGAAAAAACATTCCCGTGCGGAATATATATAGGTGAAAGCCCCGTGTACAGGGCGCTTGAAGGGGCACAGCCAAATCCCGTAATCGGTATTATGGTTACATCCGAAAGGAGCGAAAACGCAATAAAATTCCTTGAATATCTGTTCCCCGAAGACTAATCAATAGTTCTCCATATCCCTGCCTTTCTTTTTCCTGAACTTCTGTTCATACATTCTGTCGTCGCTTGATTTCATATAATTCTCAAGGTTTCCAGTGTCAAATTCATCAATAAGAACGCTTCCATAACTTATCTCAACATTAAACGGCATTGGATTTTCTTCATTATATGATTCCATATATTTAAGTACATCGGCAATGAATCTGTCGCACTCTTCAGCGGAATAATCTCCGGCAATAACATTGAATTCATCTCCGCCGACACGCGCGCATATTTCCTTGCCGCACGAGGCGCAGCTAAGAGCCTTTCCTATCATTTTTATCGCCCTGTCTCCCTGAAGATGCCCGTAATTATCATTGATCTTCTTCATATCATCCATATCAATCGTCATCACCATGACAGGGGTATTGTTCTTCCTGCAGTCTTCAACCACATCCGAAGCCATCTTCTCAAATCCCCGCCTGTTATATAGATTGGTGAGCGGGTCCGTTATATACAAAAGCTCAAGCTCATTCAGCGTTCTCTGCAGCTGGGCTTTATTATAGATACTGTCAAGCGCGCTGCTTATCTGGGTAATAAATGTACTGAAACTCTCATTATGTCTTCCATTATCATAATAATTAATTGCAACATAGCCATAATTAATATCAAGAAAATGAAGCGGCATGAAGTAATATATCTGCGGTTCTTCCGTTACATAGATGGGAGGAACCATATCCTGTGTACGGAATACCAACGGATAATCACCCGTATGTCCCCTGTCAATAATTGCAAGCGCGCAAAGCGAATCCTCGGTATATCCTTCCCTGACAGTGCTTACAGTATTGAAACCACTGTTTTTATCCTTTTTGGTAAGGCACATAAAGAAGTTTTTGTAATTGTCATGAATATACATAAACCCGTCAATAACGCTGCTTAACTGTTCCAGCGTCAGAGCTTCTTCAAGAGCGACAGTCATGTATCGTAATTCCTTGTTAGCGCTGAATATTTTACTGTAATTGCTATTGCTTATTTTACGCTTACCTTTTTTGCATATATCGTCGTCGGTACAGCCGCACGATTTCCGGTAAACCGGTTCAGCGTCTAAAATTACCATTCTCTCCTGTTCTCTTCCGTTTAATACGTTATCTATAATGTCAACGGCTCCGCAGGCCATCTTTTTAAAAGGCATGTCGACAGTTGTAAGCTGCGGTATACTTTCAACCGCCTCGGATACATTGTCAAACCCTGAAATCAATATATCTTCCGGCACTCTATAGCCCCTGTCTATCAGCTCATCCATTAATGATAAAGCCATATAATCATTTGCGCATACAATAGCTTCCGGAATGCCGAGCGGGGAATTCAAAAAATGGTCGCACGCCTCTACAGCCTTATCCCTCCAGTAATCTCCATGAAAAATATAGCTTTCATCATAAACCATATTATATTCTTTCATTACAGACTCATATGCCGCAAGCCTGAGCTGTGCGTCAAGCATATGCTTTTTGCCCGACATATAGGCAATCTTTGTGCATTTGTGCTTAACAATAAAATGCCTTACAAGCTCGGATATTCCGGTTGCGTTGTCAACTATTACATTATAATAACCGTCAAGCTTTCCTCTGACAGTCACCTTCGGAACGTCAATTTTATCCAGTTTCTCCTCAATCATACGTTCAACAGCGGCATCAGAAAAGGTATCTTTAAAATAGATTACTCCGTCAAGCCCGGAATAATCAGGGAGATTAAATATATTGCTCTCGCCGTAAATATAATCTCTCTGCTGCCCATACGGATTATCCCAGCAAAAAAAGGCGACATTATAGCCAAGCTCCCCTGCCCTGCGTTCAATATTCTTACACATAACATTCTGGTATTCCGAATGTAGTTCCGTAATGAACACCGCTATTGTCTTCAAACTATTTTTATACATGTAATCCTCCAAATCTCCCCTTATATGTCCTATATAACAAAATGCATGGCGGCCTCTTCATTTTCATGCAAGCATACATTCCCATCAATTGTTTCTGCTTTACAGGATATATTTTATATAATAAAGCAAAAAAACCGGTAAAATACCGGCCTTTTTTAATGAAGCAACCGGCTGTCATACCGTACGCACGAATATCACGCGCATGACGGGTTAGACCCTATGGCTTTGTGCAGCTATCTTTCAATAGCGTTACCTTTGTTACATAATGAAAAATCAATATATTAATATTATTTTATTATTATATAGAATACTACTGCAAAATATTATTTTCAAGTAAAATATATGTTGTTCACATATTTTTTATATTATTTTACACAATTTTTGTGCATTTTTAACAAAATCATTTCCTCACGTCAAAGAAATCTATTCCGCCGGCTCCGTAGGAACCGGCGATTCACCCGCAGGCTCCGGCGTCACGTCAGACATCCCCGAACTATCAAGCAAAACTACTGCAACCAACGGAGACTCTCCTTGAATCATTCCTTCGTCAACTCCTTCAAACTGAAGCTGTATAAAACACTCGCCCTCCTGTGCATGCGTCATATCTATGAACGCTTTCAGATTCTCTTTTTCAATGTCTTTAATATTCTGCGCAATTCCCTCGACAGTGACAGTATAGCTGGCAGAGCTGTCTTTTATTACGGCAGCATACCCTTTTGGCACATTTCTTATCTCAATATCTTCAGCCCCCAGCGAAATATCCTTAGTCGTAAGTTTTTCAAGAATCACCCTTACAGATATATTTTCTTCCGCATTAACCGTATTAACACCGTCAGGGAGGAAATTAGACAGCGGCACGTTAGTCTCATACTCGCCCTCCGCGCCCGTTATGTCTACCGGTATATCAAGATAATCCAAATTCCTCGTTGCCTTTGGAGGTCCGCTGACGACTATGCTTTCAGGTGTATATTCGTAATTGCCATTGTAGACGTAACCTTCTTTTGGCGCTCCGTCCACTTTGACTACTACAGGTATGGTCTTTGTCTTAAATATCGTTATGTTAACCGCGACGTCACTTATCTTTAACCCATTGTTTGAGAATGTGAAATATGACGAATCTATCTCCTTACCGTCCTTGTCATACGCAGTCGGTTCCACCTTATCACTAAAGCTCTTCTTTGCACCGTCAACATTTACGGACACCTTAAGATTTTCTACCCGGCTTATCTTGGAAGCGCCGCCGGAAACCGTAATCATATTCGGCTTGACTTCATAGTCCCCCACGCAATACCCGTCCGCAGCCTCTCCGCTTGTATCGACTATAACCTGAACATTTTTTGTATCTATATCCTCAAGCTTTACTACCATCATTCTGTTTTTTGTATCAATCTCTATAGTCTCATTTTTATCACACTTTACAACAATATCCGTCGCATATACCGGAGACAGCTGCGCCAAATCCGCATATGCCGAGAAATCACTGATTCTGAGATTTCTTATTACACTTGTTTTCCCTTTTACGACAAAATCAACGGTCTGGCCTTCCACAACTTCGTAAACCTGGTTAATGGAAGCAATCGCGGACTGGTTTAATACCTCCACCTGTAACCCGCTGAACGTCCTGGTAGTAACAGGGTCCGCTATATTGATTACAATAAGCCATACCACTATGGCTATTACGGCCGACAGAATCTTATATCCCAGATTTTTCATTATTACAACAGTGAGAAAGTTTTTAAGCCTGTTACTCCTCATCCTTTTTCCCCCTCCTGTCCCTTATATGTAAAAATGACCTTCTCCTGGTATCAGAGTCACTTCTGCCAAGGATTTCATTTATACGCTGACGTAAGGCTCCGGATTCAATGTCCCTTGTAAGAACCCCGTTCATTGCAAGAGAAATCGCTCCCGTCTCCTCAGAAACAATTATAGTAAGGCTGTCCGACACCTCGCTCACTCCAACTGCAGCCCTGTGCCTTGTTCCAAGTTCCTTGCTGAGTTCAAGGTTGTCAGACATGGGCAGATAGCATGTGGCAGATACAATTCTGTTGTCCCTTATAATAACCGCACCGTCATGCAAAGGGGTATTGTGCTCAAATATATTTATAAGCAGCTGGCTCGTAACTATGGCGTCTATTCCTATTCCCGTCTTTTCTATTTCCTTTAATACTATTTCGTTTTCAAGCACGATTAGCGCGCCCGTTTTATTTTTACTCATCTCATGACAGGCCTTAACAAGCGCTGAAACAGTCTTATCCGACACTTTTATGTCGTCATCGTCATTTTCAAATGAAATGACGCTGCTAAGGACATTTTTTCTTCCAAGCTGTTCAAGAGCGCTGCGCAGTTCAGGCTGAAATACTATGAGTACCGCAATAATTCCGACATTAATCGCGTTTTTGAATATCCATAAAATTACATCCATCTTTAAAAGAATTGCAACAACAGAAAAAAACAACAGAAAAATGATGCCCTTGACAAGCATCCATGCCCTGGTGTTCCTTACCCACAATATAATCTGGTATATAGTAAAAGCGATAATAATTATCTCCACTATATCAATTACCGCAAGTTCCGGCAGCGATAATCCCACCAGATAATTTTCTACAAACCCCTTAATAGCTTCCATATTCTACCTATCTTCCTCCACAGCCGCCGTCACATTATGCTCACTTTCCTCAAATGTCTTTTCTATTGTCTCCCTGAGATTCATCGTATTGCTTGTAGGAATCTGTGCGTGTATCGTCATTACCTGTTTGTCAGGCGCCGATACACTGAGCTTCGGCACAGCCTTGACATAATAATAGTATTCATCATCCTCAAACTGTATATTTTTAACTCCCGAATAATCAAGCGATATCCTGAAAAACCGGACCATAAAAGCAATGAATCCCGATACGCACACGCCAACGATAACATTTACGAAATTGTCGGATTTTTCTATTAGGGAGGACGCTAACACGAATGCCACAAGCATAAGCACTATTCCGGTCAGAATTGACACATCAGAAGAATGGTTAAACTTCTGAATCCTTATTATGTATGTAAGCAGCGCTATAAAGGCAAATATTATCATACTAAAAAGCATATATTTGTTATCCCTTATATTATCAACAATTACATTAAAAAAATTAATAGTGTTAGATATGCTCTTGTCACCCGACAGCCCCGCAGCGCCCTCTACGGCAATATATACGTAATATAGAAGAATTCCCAGTACATTGGAAACAATTGAATACGGAGCAAAGAATACCCCGCAAATAAGCGGCATTACATAAGGGATTCCAAGAATATATAAAAATGGTATTGCCAGAATCACAAATATCTGACCGGGTACGAATCTTACGTAAGCAAAATATATAATCAGGTATACGACAAGCATGACAACTGCGAGAACAATGGAAACAGAATACAGGTGCGCAAGAGATACCGCCATTGCCAAAAGTGAAAAAACTGCATCCGGAGAAAACGCCGCAATGACCGACAAACCTATCGTAATTACAGTATTATCCATTACGTCGCTGTATCCCATATGAATATTCATAAGAGAAAAAATAACAATAGCGGAAATAAACTTAATAGCAATCTTTACATAGAGCCAATACCTGTCCCCTATTCTCTTAATAAAATTTTTAAGTTCAAGAAGCTTAAAAATCATCTCTTTCTTCCTCCTCATATCCTTCCCCGTCATTGTCATAATACTTGCTTAGATATTTGAGGTACTTAAAATACCGCTGTACCCTTTTCCTCGCATGCCCATATCTTGAAGCATACACCGCTAATGATACGATAATATAAAAAACAACTAAAGAAATATATATTCCAAGTACTTTTAAACCAATCGAATAATAAGGAAGCTTCACAGCATTTTTTATTATATATTCCGCATTGTATAAAACTACAAGTCCTAAAACGAGCGCATAGGCTATCGTCATACATACAATGGATTTGAGGATATTAAGCCGCACATAATCCGCTTTGTAAAATCTGACAGTATTCAAATCCTTTTTTCCACGTCCCTGTTCGTACGACGCCATACGGAACATTATTTTTATCTTTTTCTTGCTTAGCATATATTCACCGCCAAATATAGAATAGGATTCCAGCGTCAAAAGGTCAAATTTCCTTCATACTTTCCCGATAAGGTATTTGAACTTTGAATCCGCCAAACATAAGAAAGGAGCGACCTATACAGTAACTCAACGGATTTCAAATGTTTGAAAGATTGCGATAGTTGTAAAACGACGGAGCAATCCAAGGCATTCGTTGGGAACAAAAGAGGTTTTGTCCCCAACATTATTTCAAAATTATAACATAGTAACGGGTTACATGCAAACTGAATTACGCAAAGTATTTCATATTTTCATATTTTTGAAACGTATCTCTCCCTTATAGAATTCTTCTACAGGCATTTCGGGCTCTTTACTGTCGATAATGAGC
>JAAVXK010000092.1 GCA_022790615.1 Lachnospiraceae bacterium | reverse complement strand
GTATTCATCGCCCATACCGCTCCACAGCGAATAAATTTCACCTGTAAGCTCCAATTTATGATAGTCAAATTCCTGAAGCCAGATTTCCCGTTCTCCCAGGTAGCGTTCTTCCTTGGGCGGACGGTTCGCCTGAAACCACGCTTTGCCGTCATCGTCAAAAAACAGCGACGAATCTATACCAACACCGCCAATATGATACGGTTCAGACCAACCCTTGAACGGATTGTCTGTTTTACACACAAAATGACCTTTCTTTCCGTTACCCATACAAGCAACATAGAATACACCGTCATAATATCTTATAGTGGGCGCCATAATCCCACCTGACGGCTTTACTCCGTCAAGATTCAACGCCGACGGCGTATTAAGAACGTGTCCTATCTGTTTCCAATTCACCAAATCCTTGCTGTGAAATACAGGAATGCCGGGATAGTACTCCATACTTGAAGTAACAAGAAAATAATCGTCACCACGTCTGCATGTTGACGGATCCGGATGAAACCCTTTGATAATCGGATTTGTAAAATACATTTTTCTCCTCTTTTCTATTTTTTCAATAAAATCTCACATTCACGCCAGACATCCTGTCCTTCCGGAGCATCTGTCCACTTAATAAAATGAGGATTCATAAGAGTATGCCACGTATCAAACGGTGTATTATGCGTGTTTAGTTTTCCTTTCCACCACGCAGGCTCAGATTTAAGCGGCGCTTCCTTATAAAAGAACAGCATATTCTCGTGCAAGCTTATAATACCGTATTTATGGCCCTTTCCCGGTGTTTCCTCCTGCTGCTGATAGTGCCAGAAAATGTAAGACGAAACCATTTCCGGCTTTAACCTTGCCACAACTCCGATACGCCGTTCAACGCGCTCTTTTCTGGTCCACTGTTCCACATCCTTGGGTTTATTGTTATGGAATATGTCCATCATAGGCATAAAGTAACCCTCCGTGTGCGGAAAGTATTCCATATCAGATACAGAAGCTTCAAATAATTCTTCCGGCTTTATAAATTTATCAATACATTCATAGTACAAAAACAATGTTTTTCCTAATTTAAATAGAGTAAGCGTCATAACCTTACCGTCATTTTTGAGCTTTTCTATTCTCTCCCCGTCAATATCAAGATTGTGCAAAAGATTGGTTTCATCCTTAATTTGCCCTCTATAAACAAGTCTTTTCAATATATTCCCTCCCGTTTTATACGTCAATAAAGGAGACTGCATAATTGCCCGTCTCCTTTTTTTATATTATTCCGCTACAACGCCTTTCTTTAAAATCACATTGGCATATAGAGCCGTTTCACCCGACATAACAACTGCGTAAGCCTTTTTAGCGCGTTCGTAAAACTCAAAACGCTCTATGTATTTCACATCTGCCGAGGTATGCTCTGAGGCTATTCTTTTATATATTTCCCAGATAGGCGTTTCAACTGTATCTCCCGGAACCTTTTCCATAAGAAATACAGGGTCAGCATAAGTATCCAAGGGCATTAATTTCAATATTGCCGACATTATTTCAGGCACGCCGTGTCCATCCAATCGTATAAGTCTTTTTGCCAGTCCCGCTCCCGGAAAATTACCGTCCGCAATTACTATTTCATCTCCATGACCCATTTCCATCATAATTTTCAAAAGCTCCGGTGATAAAATTGATGGTACTCCTTTAAGCATAGTGTTCCCTCCTATTTATTTTGTAATTGTTCCGTCTAAATCCCATAAATCCTGCCAGTCTGTCGCACCCGGCCAGAGAAATACCTGTCCTTTTATAAGGCGGCAATTCTTATTAGCCGAAGCAATCATCTTCATTTCATTATCCGTAAGCGGATCCTCAATAGCGCAGCGTAGATTGCTTGTGTATTGTTCTCTGTAAATTGAGAACGGAATAGGCACTTGACCACGCTGTACTGCCCATTTGAGACAAATCACAGCAGGATGCACGTTATGCGCCTTAGCAATCTCAACGATTTCCGGCATCTCAATATCCGCCACATCGTCGGGTGTCTTGTCTCTGTCAGGTCTCGTCGGCGAACCGATAGGACAAAATGCAACAGGCTGAATATTATGCTTGACACAATATTCAAACAATTCAGGCTGCTGAAATGACGGATGAAGCTCCATTTCGTTTGCCGCCGGCTGAATTCTTAAATGCGGAAGTACAGCTTCCATCTTAGGCACAGTCATATTCGACGTTCCTATATGGCGTACCAATCCATCGTCAACAAGCTGTTCAAGCTGAGTCCACGTGCTTAAAAATTCATCAAGACTGAACGGTCTTGAATCAGGATTACGCGAATCGCCGTCACAGCCCGGAGCGTGATAGTTGGGGAACGGCCAGTGCAGATAATACATATCAAGATAGTCGAGTCCCAAGTCCTTAAGTGTCTGTTTACAGGAAGCTACAACCTCTTTATGCTTGTCATTCCAAACCTTTGACTGAATAAACAGCTCCTCACGCTTAATTCCGCTGTCCATAATCCTCTTAAACGACTCCCCTATTTTATCCTCGTTTCCGTAAACAGAAGCGCAGTCAAATAGTCTAAAGCCAACCTCCGCAGCACCTTCTACCGCGGCAGCAACATCCTCGTGTGAAAATCTGTCGCTTCCGAAGGTACCCATACCTATACAGGGCATTTTTGCGCCCGTATACAAAGTTCTCTGCGGAACGCTCTGGGGTGAAATTTTTGTGTTTGACATTTTTTAGTCCTCCTATACTTAAAATTATTTATATTTTTTCAACAATAACCTGTTCATAAAAACTCTTTACCATTTCAGGGATAACCCTTCCGGTTTCGGAAAATTGCGTATTTGTTATACCACACGCCATTCCAAGCTTTACAGTGTCTCTTTCAGACATCCCCAAGGATAACCCCACCGCCATTCCTGCGATAGTAGAGTCTCCAGAACCAACAGTGTTTAACACCTTTACGTCAGGCGCGATAAACCGATATACGTTTCCTTCAATCATCGCAATACAGCCATCCTTACCTAAAGATACCATCG
>JAAVXK010000006.1 GCA_022790615.1 Lachnospiraceae bacterium | reverse complement strand
TTCCTCACCCAAAAAAATAATCCTTTCCTTAAGCAGTCTTGAGAATATGTCATACGACCTCTCTCCCCTGCTTGTCTGCTCTATGACATAAGGTACTAAACTCATATAATCACCTCTATTAAATATAAATATTATTTTTCTACCGCATTACTCGTTACAAAATCAGCCGCTTTTTCCACCTTAATATCCTCTTTCATCTGCCTGATTCCGTCCTCGCCTGCATTTTCCTTTATTTTTTCAGCTTCAACATTGTACATTTTTGCAATCTCTTCAAACTTTGCGTCTGCATCTTCGTCCGACGCCTCAAGATTCTCCGCCTTTGCAACAGCCTCAAGAACAAGCCTTGACTGTATTCTCTTAAGTGCGTTAGGCTTCATATCTTCCACAAGCTTTTCCGGAGTCGCACCGGTAAATTGCATATACTGTTCAAAAGAAATTCCCTGCATCTGCAGATTCTGAGCATATTCGTTTACCATTCTCTCGGCCTGTGCCTCAATCATATCGTCAGCTATTTCCATTGAGGCTCCTTCAATTATCTTTTCAATTACGGAGTCCTCTTTCTTTGCCTTTGCCTCTTTCTCCTTGCCCTCTAAAAGCTTTGCCCTAATATCGGCCTTATATTCATCAAGCGTATCAAATTCGGATACATCCTGCGCAAGCTCGTCATCAATCTCAGGCAGAATCTTTTTCTCAATCTTTTTAACGGCAACTTTGAACAGCGCCGGCTTTCCGGCAAGTTCTTCGGCCTGGTACTGGTCTGGGAACGTAACGTTGACCTCAACGTCTTCGCCTGTGCTTTTTCCAACAAGCTGGTCCTCAAACGTATCGATAAAAGTGTTGCTTCCTAAAACAAGGCCATAGTCTTCTCCCTTTCCGCCTTCAAAAGCTACCCCGTCAACAAATCCCTCAAAATCTATCGTAACTGTATCGCCCATAACGGCCGCCCTGTCCTCAACAGTTTCCATGCTGGCATTCTTTTCCTGCTCAGCTTTTAATTTTTCCATTACCTCGTCTTCGGTAACCTCCGGCTTTTCGACTTCAACCTCTATTCCCTTATAAGCCCCAAGCGTAACCTCCGGCTTTATTGCAACTGTTGCGGTAAATATAAAGGATTTGCCTTTCTCCATCTGCTCAACATCGACAGAAGGCCTTGCAACCGGCTCAACATCGGAAGCAGTTACTTCCTCATCATATGCGTCCGGAATTATAATGTTCGCAGCGTCTTCATAAAAAATCTCAGTTCCGTACATTTTTTCAATCATCTTCATAGGTGCTTTTCCCTTACGAAATCCTGGTATGTTAATCTTCCCTACATTTTTTTTGTATGCGGTTTTCAACGCCTCCTCGAATCTCTCAGCCGCAACCTCTATTGTAAGCTTAGCCATTCCTTTTTCAAGTTTCTCAACCTTTAAACTCATTTTGATTTCCTCCTAAAATATATTAAATAAAATTCTATTCTATTTCCATATACGTCTATTTACGTCTATTTCCATATACGGTATCTTCCGCTCAGCGCAAGAAGTGCAAACAGATACAGGCAGTTATCGTAATAACGTCTGTCACCCTTCCTAAGCGGTGTGTTCCAGAATAATTCGACACACTCCTTCGCATGGCTGCCGCGGGCGGCAAGAGACGCCATCGCATTCGTGGCAATTATTGCAACCGGATGAAGCGCCGGCCGGTCTATAACAGTCCCGTCAATTTCATATGTCATAAAGTCCTTTCCGCCTACCGTCTCACAGAAGAACTTCTGTATTTTATCCGCACACTCTATATTCCATTCATCGGCCCCAAACCACTCATAATCAAGTCCAATATTGGCGGCGACTCTGTATGAATCGCTGAAAAACCAGTCATGCCTGCTGCCAAACTGCTGTACGAAATTCTCCCCGCCAACATAAGGGGTTCCGTCAAAATTCGCATACTCCGCCGCAAGTCCCGTCACGGGATGACAAGCTTTCTTTAGGTATTCGCGGCTCGCCTTGGCTGCCCCAGCCCAAAAGTCCCTGTCTTCCTCGTCAGCCCACAGTGCAAACAGCTCATAAAAATGAGGAAGATGGTATGACGGATCTGTCCATTCACAGTTCGGAACAAACTTTATAAGCTTGTTGTCAAGATTCCACATCTCTACTCCGGGATATTCCTCTCCCTTATGCAGACAATCGTGTAAAATCTGCCTTGCCTCTTTCGAGTAATTGAATATGCCGTCGCCGTCTCCCCATCTGTTAGATGCAAAGAAAAGGGCCAGTGCAAAAAATTCTTCCCCGTCAGGGGCCGGACCTTCACTGTTTTTTTCTCCCGAAGTCTTACATGACCATCCAAAATAACCCCTGTGATATCCCTCGTTATTATACATATAGGTCTTCGCCCATTTCCAAAGACAGTCAAATTCTTCTTTCCAGCCGATCTGTACACACATCATCATGCCATAAGACATACCTTCCGTTCTGGCGTCATGATTGCCGGTGTCCATAATATACGCCATGTCGTCCCCGGCTTTATAAAAAAACTTCTCATCATCACCACCATAAAATACAGTGTCAAATGATTCCTTTATCTTCTTTTCTATCTGTTCTTCCGTATAACCAAGCTCTGCAAATACATTGCGGTATACCCCGGTTTTAAACGCACCTTTCATGTTGATTACCCTCCAATTATTGCTGTTCTGAAGTTATAATGCATGTCCTTTTTTCTTAAGGATTCCAACTACCATGTCCGTATATTTTTCACATTGTTCTATGGTCTCGGCCTCAGCCATTACCCTTATAAGCGGCTCCGTCCCGCTCTTCCTCAAAAGAAGTCTTCCATCGCCTCCAAGCTCTTCTTCAATTTGTCTTGAGACAGATATGACATCTTTATCGTCAAGCGCCGCCTGCTTATCCTTAACCCTTACATTCACAAGTTTCTGCGGATATATCTTCAAATCCTCCAGAAGCTTTGACAATTCTGTCTTCTGTCCGACTATTACCTCCATGACCTTGATTGCTGTAAGGATTCCGTCTCCGGTTGTCGCATGTCTCCCAAATATAATATGTCCGGATTGCTCGCCGCCAAGAGAATAACCATTGTCAATCATATTTTCATATACGTACTTGTCACCCACGTCCGTCTTTTCATATTTAATGCCTTTTGCATCAAACGCTTTGTACAATCCAATATTTGACATAACCGTTGTGACTACGGTACTCCTGTCAAGTTCACCGCACGAATCCATTTGGCATCCGCAGAGATACAGGATTGAGTCCCCGTCAACAACATTGCCGTTATTGTCAACTGCTATGCACCTGTCCGCGTCTCCGTCAAACGCAAAACCTACGTCAGCGCCACAGCTTTTTACATGCCGCTGCAAAACCTCTATATGCGTAGAGCCGCAGTTGTTATTAATATTAACACCATTAGGCTCTGCATGAATCACACTGGTGACAGCTCCGAGTGTTTCAAAAACACCCTTTGCCACAGCGGATGCAGAGCCATTAGAACAATCAAGCGCAACCTTATAATTACTGAACCGGGATTTTGCAAGTGATGTAAGATACTGAACATACCCGCTCTTTCCCTCAGCATAATCCTTTATTTTTCCTATGCCATCCCCAATGGCAAGCGGTATAGCGTCCTCTTCTCCGTCAATATATTTTTCAATCTCAGCCTCTACTTCTGCACTTATCTTATGTCCGTTACAGTCAATTATCTTGATTCCATTATCTGTATACGGATTATGGCTTGCAGAAATCATAATACCGCAGTCAAATCCGCCATTTCGTACAATATAAGATACACATGGCGTCGGTACAACATCAAGCAGATACGCATCCGCCCCGCTTGATGCGAGCCCCGCCGCAAGGGCATGTTCAAACATATCCCCCGAGCACCTCGTATCTTTCCCTATTACTATTTTGGTCCTTCTTTCTTTTCCCCCGCCAAAGCAGCTGCCAAGATACCTTCCGATTTTGTATGCATGCGTTGCGTTAAGAGTAACATTTGCTTCTCCCCTGAAACCGTCTGTTCCAAAATATTTCATTTTTTTCCTCCGAAACAACTCAATTACTCCTATAGTAACACATACATAATGCATTTTCAATCACATTTATCTTACACGGCAAACTTTTATAAGAACATAATTTAAGTACGGGGAGTCCGTTCAGATATAAATGTGTCAGAATATTAAATCTTAAATTTATTTGCGCTATTAATCAGAGCGCCCGATATACGCTGAAGCTCCTTTGTCGTGTCACGGCATTCGCTTACAATCCTGTCAAGCTGTTCCATGGTTGCAACCGTTTCTTCTGTTCCCGCGGCATTATTTTCCGATATCGATGCAAGACCGTCAACATTCGCGATAACCCTTTCCTTAACCTGTGTAATATTATTAATTTCCCCGCTGATATCTGAAATTGCCTGTACTACCTTCTGCACCTCAGAATTAAGACTTGCAAACACTTCTCCGGTAGCTTCCAGTTTTTCATTCTGCTGCTTAATCTCACCAACTACTTCGTCCATAATCTGCACGCTCTGGTTTGAATTTTCAATAAGCGTCTGTACAATTTTCCTTATAGTATCTGCCGATTCCCTAGACTGGTCAGCCAATCCCCTTATCTCCTCTGCAACAACGGCAAAACCTCTTCCCATTTCTCCAGCCCTTGCAGCCTCAATACTGGCATTCATTGAAAGAAGATTCGTCTTTTTGGCAAGTCCTACAATAAGGTCTATCGCCGTATTAATATCCTGTGCCGAAGCGTTAGTCAAATCGGTCTGCTTTTGCACCTCGTCAACCGACTTCTCAGTCCTTGCGCTTATCTTAATGAGTTCCTTAAGCGTGCTCTCCACAGTCTCATTGCTCTGTTCCATGATAGCCGCGCTCATACTGAGCTCATTAATACTGTCTGTTGTCCTGTCAACCGCGTTGCCCATATTGGATATGCCCTCGCCCACACTCTGTGTATCGGCTGCCTGCTGTGTCGAGCCTTCGGCTATTTCATTAACCGCAAGATTAATGCTTGCTATCGAGTCGCTAATCGTATTAAAATTGTTGACAAACGTATCGCTGAATTCATCAAGTTCTTTCATTGAATTATGTATTCCTACTATTGTCTCGGTAAAACTGTGCACTACCGAATAGACTGCCTTTGCAATCTTTCCGACCTCGTCTTTTCTGCCAAGCAGCTTCTCGCTTACCTTTATATTCAGCTCTCCGGACTCCATCTTGTCAAGGCTGCCTACAATTGCAACAATGCCTTTGACCAAAGCGCTAAGTACGATTGCCATAATTACGCAGAACAATATGATGAGCATGGTAATAATAATAACATTACTCAGAATGATTCCTCTGTATTCTTCCTTGACCTCTTTGGCAGTAATCGCTGACATCAGCACCGCCACAACATTTCCGTTCTCGTCAGAAAGAGGTATGAAATACGCAAAATATTCCGTTCCGCCGACACTGTATGAACTATCAAATACAGGCTGCGCATCTTCCGTGAACATCTTATCTTTTATCCTGTCAGTCATTGCAACGTCCTGTATTCCTGACGAACTTACTGCAACGCTGTCCTTAGTAAGAAATGCAAGATTCACTCCCGTCTCGTTAAAAAGATTTTCCAAATCCTGCTCCTTAAACTTGATTTTAAGCGTTCCCTTAAACAGTTCGCCGTCATTAATCTGATAACCGCCATATGTAGAATTTTCAATATTCTGGGAAAACATGGACGTCACCATGCCAAGCTCCTGTTCCGCCATCTTTTCTGAAACATTAACGCCGACGGAGTTAAGCGCAAACGCCGCAGCCAAAAAAATTATTAACATTGGAATAATCATAATCAGAAGAATTCTGGCCTTTATTCCAAACTTCATTTTCCCTTTACGATTCATTTTTTTCTTTTTACTTGTATTGCTCTTATTTGTATTACTCTTTTTCCCAATCATTGTTTTTTTCATCTTCATAAGCTGCCTCCCCCATGCCACAAAATGCTAAATTAATTATACTACATTAATGGAATAAAAACAATATTTTTCGTATCACTATCCAAAACATCCGTCATAGCGTTTTCACAGCCATTGAAACTCCTTTGTTCACAGTATAGTATATTCAAATTCCATAAAGTCGGCATGTCCGTGTTCTTCAATCGTAGAGTAGTAAAACAGTCCATATCTGCATCCCGTAAAATGGTCGAGCGTAAACTGCATTTTCCTGCCGTCTCCTATCTCCTTCCACCCTTCACTGCTTTCGTAGAAAAATCTCGCCTCATCTTTCCCGTCACGGCAGTCAAAACTGCATTTCAGCCGGACAGCCGGCCCGTTGATTCTATGCCTGTCATATACCTTCTCCTGCACATCAGCCGGCCGAACGCCGCCCGCACAGCCGTCCATGTCTTTTCCGAGCATAATAAGCTCATAGCCCCGGCTGTCTTTTGTTACCGCCACTGCGGCGTACAGTCCCTGAAGCGCGCATATTCCCGCATAGTCCCCCTCATGAATGCCTTCTGCGTCAACCAATACCGAAACCTCGCTGTATGAATCATAAGTCCTCTGCGTAAGCGTATTGTATGCCTGTGTAAGATTCCTGCATATTTTACCTGAATATAATCTTAACGCGCTCTTTCTTTCCTCAAAGGAGTAAAGCTCCCTTCTGGGGGTATGGTTCCACTGCCATACTTTTTTTATGTCATACCTGCCGTCCTTATCGCTTATGTAATCAAAGTTATCCGATTCATACAGCGGGCTGTATTTATAGTCCGGCTTTGTGCTCCTGACATGAATCTCACGCGGTACTTTTCCATCAATGCCGAATACCGGGTAATCCTCCTCCCATCGCACCGGAACAAGCACCGGAATTCTTCCAACAGCGCCCCTGTCCTGAAACAGTATCGCGTACCAGTCGCCGTCGGGAGTATCTACAATTCCTCCCTGGGCAACTCCCGCCCCGCGATATCCCATATCGTCCTGCAATACATCCCCGCCTGTAAATTCCCCTTCGAGAGAATCGGACGTATAGCACGCTTCCGTCCTGAACCACCTGTCTCGCAGACTATGTATGAAAAACGAGTAATATCTGCCGTTAACCTTATAAAAATGAGTTCCCTCAAATCCAAGACCCGGATGCCCGGTATCTTCCACAATGATTCTGTCAAGCCCTCCTTCTTTTGGTCCCTTAAGACCCTCGTCGAGTTCGGTAATATGAATGCTCTTATTACCGTATATAATATACACTCTGTCATCATCGTCAAAAAACAGCGACGAATCATGGTAGAATCCCTCTATATAGCTTTTCTCCCATGGTCCGCACACATCTGACGCCTTGTAAAGATAGGTTCTATGCGTGTCATTTGCCGCAAAAAGAACATAAAATATACCTTTGTGGTATCGAAACGACGGAGCCCACATCCCCTGTCCGTATACATTTTTTTCACCGTCAAGCATCTGGGCCGGCGTATCGTCAAGCGTATCGTAAATATAAGATACAATCTCCCAGTTCATCAGGTCGTATGACTGTAACACAACTCCTCCCGGCATAAAATGCATTGTCGTGCTCACCATATAATATGTATCTTCAACCCTTATTACGTCAGGGTCCGGATAATCCATATTCATTAACGGGTTAATCATATCAAAATCCTCCTTCCAAAAAAGCACCGGCGGCGCACAGGTACTTTAAAGTCCTGCAAACCACAGATGCTTAAAATACAATTTCAATTAATTATAATTGATTTTTTCGCATTATTCAACTGTTTTAAATGCATTCATTATTAAAACATAGAATCCCGGGTCATACACTCCGTCTGAGTGTCCTGACGCGTATTCATTATAAATATGCGGTACCCCACCCGTCTCAAGGGCGTTGTGGTATCTTTTCGGCTCGTCATTTACTACGTCGTCATATAGTCCTGCGGATATCTGTACATAGGTATTGTCAATATATTCCTCAGGAAGGGTTATTGTATCCTCTTCGGCTCCCTCTACAGCCAAAAGACCCGGCTCGCTCTTTCCAACGGAAGGATTCGTGTATGGAAGAAGTCCGAATGCCGGACAGTAACCTGCCGTGTAACCGAATACGTCCGGTCTCGAAAGTCCGATATAGAGAGCTTCCCTGCCTCCCATTGACCAACCGCAAACCGCCGTGTTCTCCCTGCCGGTTGCAACCGAGTAGTTCTCCTCCATGTATGGCATTAAGTTGTTAATAAGGTCTTCCCTGAAATCATCATAATGCTTATAATTTTCAGTTGAATGCATATTATTCTCTGGTTCATCCGATACACGTATTCCCGGGAAAACGATTATCATTTCCTCACACTTGCCCTCAGCCCTGAGGTTTGCATATATTTTCGCAATTGAGCTGCCGTCAATATTCGTACCGAACATCTCCTTGGTACATCCTATTCCGTGCATCATATATACGACCGGATATTTTTTCGATTCGTCATACCCTGCAGGAAGAGCTATGTTGACCGTTCTTTCGGATTCGGTAATATCCGAATAATATTTTGCATTTACAATAAAACTGCCGTATTCTACCCCGTCTTTTTTGTCTTTAAAATCTTTCGGAATATTTTTCTCAACAATGGCTTCATTAGCTGTAACTACCTTAATTCTTGGCGTCGGTTCCGGTGTCGGGACCGGAGTAGCCGTCGGTTCGGTTGTCGGCGCGTTAGTTGGCGCGGCCGTAGGCGCCTGCGTTATTACCGGCGCATTAGAAACTGTTGGCGGTACTGTCGGTACCTCCGGCTTTCCATCTGTTACCTTTACCTTGCATGTCATTTTCTTTGCCGTCCCTTTTAACTTATATGATGCGGTAATTTTCGCACTTCCTTTTTTAATGCCTTTTATCGTAACCGCCTTGTTTCCCGCCGTTACTTTTTTCATGACTTTGACAACAGAAGTCTTGTTAGATTTCCATGTGACCTTTGCCGCTTTCTTTCCATTCTTTACCTTAATAGTCTTTTTTCGTCCCACCTGTACGCTGACATTCTTCTTATCAAGCTTGGGCGCTTTTGCCGCATCCGCCGGCTGCATGTCAATCGCGGTTACTGCAAGAGCCGCCGTCATTACAAGCGCAGAAAAATTTTTTAAATATTTTCCCATATTTTTTCGCTCCTTCTCCGATATTCTTTTTATATATTAGTTTAATACAGCACTATGAATTTGTCAAATTAATGATTGAAAGACTCCCATTCGCCGTCATCAAACATATACATTTTTAACTCTTCTCCCCCGCTCACATTGACATATATATTCCCGTCGGGCTGCCCGGCAATAACTCCGTCAACTGGAGCCGCGCATTCTATTACATCTTCAGTCTGATTATCATCCGTATAATTATACCTTACTATTTTATTATCACATATACAATATACGTATTTGCCATCCATTGTGCTGATATGCCCCGCAACATTATCCCTAAGCACTGTCACGCCGGAGGTTTCGCAATTAATATATAACAGCTGCCGGTTCCCGTTTTGGACTAAAAATCCGTCCTTCATCGCCAGAATATGCATACAGCTGTCCTCCGAAACCATAGAACGGCTGTCATTTTCCACGTCATACATCCACATATTATAATCCTGCTCATCAACATATAAGATATATCCGTCAGAGTAACCGATTTCAGAATTAACATGAGCCAGTATCGCCTTTTCCTTTTTAGTAGTAAGGTTACACTTTATAATCCGGTCGCGCCTGACATAATAATAGTATTCGCCGTCGACCCAACCGTACCGCACTTCATTCATCCACTTATTTTCATGGTGCAGACCTCCGTCGTTATTATGAAGGCCAAGATAATCATACCCCTTTACTTTGTCCGTATAATGGGAATATACGTCCTCCGTCTCACATGTACGCACGTTAATGCGGCACAGCATATTCTCCTCTCCGTCTCTGCTTGCAAGATAATACAAATTTTCCCCGTCAAGGTTTAGAAATGTTATTGTGTTAATGTCAATCCTTGCCATAAACGGGTCGACAAACAAATCTTTCGATTCTCCGTTCCTTATTATCCGGAACGGACTTACCGCCACATTTATTATATCGCCGTCACGGTTATAAAAACCGGCCCTGTTTATATTTGATGTGACAGGCGTATCTGTCTGCGTTTTTCCGCACGAACACGGCATAAGACATATGAAGCATACCATTACGCAAGCGCCTTTTTTTATCGTGATACTCTTTTGAATAAATCTTCTTATATTTTTTCCACAATATACCGCAAAACCGGCCAACACATACAATGCCATGAAAACAGCCGAAACGCATATTCTCATAAAAATATCCGCCATGCCGTAAACAACTTCATTTCCGTTCATATCCGTATACCCGAATATATACCCCTGCTTATGCATATACGAAGCAGGCAAAAATGCCAGATTATAAAAAATTTCCTCTTTCAGCATAAACGCCGGTAACAGACACACCGCCACCGCCACAATTATCGCATACAGATTCTTTTTGAACAGAACAGACGACAGCATGATAACTACCGAGAAAAAAACGGCGCCCGTTAGAGCCAGTACAAAACACATCACAACAGCATCCCCTATGGAGCAATTCCATGGCGTATTCTTAAAAATCGAAAGGCTTTGTAACGGGTATTCCCAATTGTACAGCCCGTATTTTATGTGCATTGCAAACAGATTCTCCATAATACTAAACAGGGTTATAACGACCGGGAACAGACTCCCTATAAACACCCTGCCAAAGTATATGCGCCCGTCCCCGTTCGCCGTAGTACGGTTAATCCTATACATTTCCGTGTCATAATCGCTTCCGAATATCATCGGTATGCTGACCAACAACCAGAAAATTATAAAATAATCCATTGCCATACTGTCAAAAAAGCTGTTCCATCCGTTTTCATACATAAGATATC
>JAAVXK010000040.1 GCA_022790615.1 Lachnospiraceae bacterium | reverse complement strand
TCGTTTCGAGAGAAAGGGTAGAGATAAGAAGCAGGCTTCTGTATATCCTTTAGAGGAAGCAAAATAATAAGAGCTTTACTGAGAGTTTACTAGGGGTTGTTTTTTAACAACCCCTATAAATATTTAATGGAGGTATAAAATGTTTGCAGATACAGCAATAATCACAATCATGTCCGGCAGCGGCGGCGACGGCTGCGTTAGCTTCAGACGGGAGTTATATGTACCTGCAGGCGGACCGGACGGCGGCGACGGCGGCAATGGCGGCGACGTTATATTCACTGTGGACGAAAGTCTGTACACGCTTAACGATTACAGGCACCGTAGAAAATTTGCCGCAAAAAACGGACAGCCGGGCAGCAAAAAAAGATGCCACGGAGCCGACGGAGATGACTGTATTCTTAAAGTTCCTGCCGGAACTGTCATAAGGGAGGCAAATACGCGGAAAATAATAGTTGACATGTCCCATGACAGAAAACGATACGTTGTGCTAAAAGGCGGACATGGCGGCAAAGGAAACCAACATTACGCGACGCCTACAATGCAGGCGCCAAAATATGCGCAGCCGGGACAGCCCTCCAGACAGCTTGAAGTTATACTTGAATTAAAGAGTATAGCTGACGTTGGACTTATCGGTTTCCCGAATGTAGGAAAATCAACATTTTTATCGAGGGTTACGAATGCAAAACCTAAGATTGCAAATTATCATTTTACGACGCTTAACCCGAACCTCGGAGTTGCATACCTTGACGGAGCGGACGGTTTTGTCATTGCTGATATTCCGGGCCTCATAGAGGGCGCGTCGGATGGAACGGGGCTTGGACATGAATTTTTAAAGCACATTGAAAGGACAAGACTGCTTGTCCATATAGTTGACGCCGCCTCAACCGAGGGCAGAGACCCAATCAATGATATATATGCGATTAACAGGGAATTATTTGACTACGACGACTCCCTTTCAAAGAAACCGCAGATTATTGCGGCAAATAAAGTGGACTGTTTTTACGGCGACGAGGAGGAAACCGTCGTAACACTTTTGAAAGAAGAATTTGAGCCAAAGGGCATAAAGGTATTCCCTATATCCGCAGTGAGCGGGAAAGGCGTAAGGGAGTTATTATACTATATAAAATCCGAACTTGATAAGATGGGAAAAGACCCGCTTGTGTATGAGCAGGAATATTTTCCGGAGGAAGAAATCGTATATACGAATGAACCGTACACGGTTTCGTATGACGAGGAGAACGAAATGTATGTCGTCGAGGGTCCAAGAATCGAGCGGATGCTTGGATATACAAATCTCGATTCCGAGAAAGGATTTGAGTTTTTCCAGAAATTTCTCAAGGAAAACGGTATCTTGGACGAGCTTGAAGCGTTGGGCATTGAGGACGGTGACACCGTCAAAATGTACGGCTTTCAGTTTGATTATTATAAGTAAGATGGTGTAATGATGAAAATCGGAATATTAGGCGGAACATTTAATCCAATTCATAACGGTCATATAGCGATGGCTGAAACCGCATACAGGGAGCTTGCATTAGATAAGGTTCTTTTTATGCCGACAGGCAATCCTCCGCATAAAGAGGCAATATTAGACGCGTCTCACAGATGTAATATGATAGAGCTTGCCATAAAAGGCAGGGATTATTTTGAGCTTTCTGATTTTGAACTTAAAAGAGACGGCGTAATATATACCGCCGAGACGCTGAAGCTGTTATGTCAACAGAACCCGGACGTTTTATACGTATTTATTATGGGGGCGGACTCATTTCTGAACATTAACGACTGGTATCACCCGGAAAGAATATGCAGATATTCGCATATTGCGGTCTGCGCAAGGGATAAGGTACGCGAACGGATGTTGTACATGCAGCGAAACTGCCTGAAAAAACTTTATAATGCCAATGTATCTATTCTAAACTTTGAATGTATTGACATTTCTTCGCACAATATACGTGAAACCATCGGCAACACAAAGAGTACGGACAGCGTGGCGGATATGCTTCATCCCGATGTTGCTGCATATATCACAAGGGAGGGCTTGTATATATGAACAGGGAAATACAAAAAATAATTGACGACCTTTCAAAGCATCTGTCAGGTAAAAGACTCCGTCATTCCATCGGAGTCATGTATACCGCCGGATGTCTTGCGATGCGGTACGGCGCGTCTGCAGACGATGCATATCTTGCCGGTATACTTCATGATTGTGCAAAAGAATATGATAACGACAAGCTTATCAGTATTTGCAGGAAGAATAAACTGGGAATGACGGAATACGAGATGTCCAATCCGTTTCTTTTGCACGGAAAAGTCGGCGCCTATGTTGCCGAAAAAAAATATGGTGTAAAGTCGCCGGATATACTTGGGCCGATAATATTCCACACGACCGGCAGAGCCGGAATGACTCTCCCCGAACAGATTCTGTTTGTCGCCGATTATATAGAGCCAAACAGGAAGAAGATTGACGGACTCGAGCATATAAGACATACGGCGTTCATAGATATCGACAAGACATGCGCGCTTATCATCGACAATTGTTTAAAATATCTTAACGGCAAGGGGTGTGTTGATATGGGAGCCGACACGCTTGAGACATACGAATACTATAAAAAGTTCTTGTAAAGGTATTTAGTTATTTAGTCAAATACCCCGCAGCAAGCTACGGGGCATGACTTGGCTTCTTTTTGGCAAGTTCGCCCCAAGGGGCGGGGTATTGTCTACACTTCGTTTCGGTCCGCGGGAATAAATTAAGAAACTATCCAAATAGAAATATGTCTGGATGAAACTAAAAATATAATGAAACAGCAGAGGAGGTAAGGTATGAGTAATGAGTTGAAAGATGTTGATATTATGGTAAATGAGACTTGCCGGGCGCTTGTGGAAAAAAAGGCCGGAGATATCAAAATAATCCGAGTGGGCGAGGTGTCCGTCATTGCCGATTATTTTATTGTGGCTCACGGCAACAACCCCTCGCAGATAACCGCAATGGTAGACGGCGTGGAGGAGGCTCTCTCAAAGGCAGGCTTCGAACACAAAAATATCGAGGGGATTAAGAACAATTCCTGGATTCTTATGGATTACGGCGATGTAATCGTCCATATATTTTCCAGGGAAGACCGGGACTTCTATAACCTTGAGCATATCTGGGGGGACTGTGAAATAAAATCATATGAACAATCGTAATACTATCAGCCGGTAATATTATCTAAGGGGACGCCTAAAGGAAAAACGCCATAGAATGGACAGGACGGCTAAGTAACATAAGGGCGTGTACGAGGGAGATTGTAAACAAGGAAATTATATATATTTAGACATTGATGGCGGTAGAGAGAAATCTTTGCCGCTTTTTATGTGCGCCCAGTATGGGCGCAATCTAATCGGTGAAAGTCCGTAACACGCCCTGGTAGTGGGAAGTGTATAGCCAAGAGCAAGGGTGTCCATCGTGAGGTGGAATCTGAAGAAAGCTGGAGGCAAAGCTCTGGTTTGACGAACAGAAATCACATCAGGCTACAGTTAGGGATAAGGCTTT
>JAAVXK010000117.1 GCA_022790615.1 Lachnospiraceae bacterium | reverse complement strand
TCGCGTACGCAACGGTCCTAAGCGTCCGGTGGACGCTTGTTCAGGACGGATTGCAATGGTAGTTTATTTTATATTTAGGATTAGTTAATGTTTAATTAATGATTAATATTATAATCAGGGGTTGACAAATAGCTAGGGGTATTGTATTATAACTAAGGCTTAGTTATTAAGTGTTTTGCGCGAGTGGCTCAGTGGTGGAGCACTTCCTTGCCAAGGAAGGGGTCGCGGGTTCGATCCCCGTCTCGCGCTTTAGCAGATTTGGTTTGTGGATGACATTATAATAGTATTGCATTTGGAAAAGATATCATTATTGTTTGGTATCTTTTTTTCTTTATAAGATTCTGGCGTACAATATGCTGGAATCAATATATTAGCACAGGGCAATGGCTTAAATATAAATTGAGCCTATTAAATAGTTTTTAAGCGATTGCCCTTATATTAGAATATCGTTTGTTGACCTGCATTAAAAAAACTGGTAGAATATTGCTATATATTTTTATATGGGAAATGGCAGGGTATAAATAATGAAAATTCTTATGATATCGTTAGGATGCGACAAGAATCTTGTTGACTCGGAGTTCATGCTCGGCTCGGTTCTTGACAATGGTTTTGAGATTACGGATGATGAGACTCTTGCTGACATAATTATAGTTAATACGTGCTGTTTTATTCATGATGCTATGGAGGAAAGCATCGAAACGGTATTGGAGATGGCGGAATATAAAAAAAATGGCAGATGCAGGGCGTTAATAGTGTGCGGATGCCTTGCACAGCGTTATCACAATGAGATACGTGAGGAGATACCGGAGGTTGACGCGGTAATTGGCACGACTGCATACGAGGATATCGTCGAAGCTATTGAGGAGGCGGTCGGCGGCAGGTATTCCAAAAGGATAAGGGATATTGATTATATGCCGTCCCAGGATGTAAGAAGGGTGTATTCAACGGGACTTGAATATTCATACCTTAAGATAGCGGAGGGCTGCAGCAAACATTGTACATATTGTATAATACCGAAGCTTAGGGGAGAGTACAGGAGCGTACCTATGCCGGAGCTTGTAAAACAGGCCGAATATCTTGCTTCATGCGGTGTGAAAGAACTTATTATCGTTGCCCAGGAGACTACCCTTTATGGAACGGACATATACGGGGAGGACAGTTTGCCGAAGCTCCTTGACAGGCTCTGCGAGGTGGACGGAATTGAATGGATAAGGCTGTTGTACGCTTATCCTGAGGATATAACGGAAGAACTTGTTCTTACTATGAAAAAACAGAATAAAATATGTAACTATATCGACATGCCTATACAGCACGCTTCCGATAACATACTTAAGAGAATGGGAAGAAAAACGACAAAGGCTGAGCTGATTTCAAAGATAGACATGTTAAGGTCCGTAATTCCGGATATTGTAATAAGGACTTCCCTGATTACCGGTTTTCCCGGCGAGA
Source organism: Lachnospiraceae bacterium (assembly GCA_022790615.1). Classification (GTDB taxonomy): domain Bacteria; phylum Bacillota; class Clostridia; order Lachnospirales; family Lachnospiraceae; genus V9D3004. The sequence continues at coordinate 6,130 of JAAVXK010000117.1, read as the reverse complement.
CGGATGAAGAACATAAGGAATTGCTTGCGTTTGTGAGAGACATTCGGTTTGAAAGGCTTGGAGTGTTCATGTATTCCGAGGAGGAGAATACGCCCGCGGCATCATTTGTAGGACAGATTCCGGAAGATGTCAAGATACTGCGATATAATGAAATTATGGAAACACAGCAGGCGGTCGCATTTGAAAAAGCGAAAAGCCATGTTGGTGAAGTTATGGAGATTATTATTGAAGGAGAAATTCCTGACGACTCCGTATATATTGGAAGAACGAGGATGGACGCCCCTAAAATAGACGGATGCGTATTTCTTCCGCTTACGGGTGAGCTTATGACGGGCGATACGGTCATGGCGCGGATAACGGAGGCAAAGGAATACGACCTTTTGGCTGTTCCGTGTATGTAATATACGCAATTTGATTATAATGAATATTTCAAGGAGGCTGTATATGAATACACCTAATAAACTAACTATATTCAGAACGTGTATGGTTCCCGTATTTATTTCGGTATATCTGATAGACAGTATACCGTATAATAATTATATTGCGGCAGGTATATTTATTATTGCAAGTCTTACCGATTTTTTTGACGGGTATATTGCAAGGAAATATAATCTTATAAGTAATTTTGGAAAATTCCTTGACCCTCTTGCGGATAAACTGCTTGTCAATTCCGCCCTGCTGTGCTTTTTAGTCGTACCAGGAAATCCCGTTCCTTTCTGGGCTGTATTTGTCATAATCATGAGGGATTTTATAATTAACGGCTTCAGGCTTGTGGCGTCGGACAGCAATATGGTTATCGCGGCGGAGTATGTCGGGAAGATTAAAACGACGGTACAGATGGTTATGATAATACTGGTTCTGTTTGATTTTGACAACAGATACATCTATACTGTCGAGAACATACTTATATACATGTCGGTTGTTCTGACAATAGTGTCGTTAGTCGAATGCTTATACAAAAATAGAGGCGTTTTTAAAGACACGGGGGGCGTTGCTAAGATGGGATGTCCGGACAGCGCGGGCAGAGATGTCCCCATGTGCGATAAACAAGCGAAAGTACTTGTCGAACTGTTGCGGGAAAAAGGATATACGATTTCATTTGCAGAATCGTGTACCGGCGGTGAGACGGTGTCTTTGGTCGTATCTGTTCCGGGTTCGTCGGATGTGTTGCGACAGAGCGTGGTGACATACTGCAATGAATCAAAAGAAAAACTGCTTGGTGTTTCGGAAACAACAATAGATAATTATACGGAGGTCAGTGCACAGACCGCATGCGAGATGGCGGACGGCGTAAGAGCTTGGGCCGGTTCGGACGTCGGCGTTTCGGTGACGGGCATAGCGGGTCCGAGCGGCGGCAGCGACGGATTCCCGGTAGGTCTTGTATATATAGGTATATCCACCCCCAAAAACACGAATTCGTTTAAATTTATATTCAGTGGCGGAAGAAATGATATTAGAAAACAGGCGGCAGCTGAGGCAGTGAGGCTTACTATTGACACAATTCGGTAATATGATTGGTTTCATGGAAAGCCGAACGGTCAAAACAATATATACCATAATAATTGGAGAAAAAAGATGAAAAAAAGGCAATTAATTATTTTATGCGCGGCGATAGCGTCGGTCCTGTTGATTGGATTTATCCTATGGGGAAAGTCCGCCAAAGCCCCTGACAATTCTGGAAACACGAATGACTATGAAGACGGGAACGAAGAAAACGATGGATATGAAGAACCGGCAAATTATGAGGAGTTATCTGTTTATACAATTAATTATAGCAGCCTCGAATGCGAGCCGTCCGTTATTGTGGTACCAAAAGATACGGTAGTAGACGAGAACTATATTGTAAAAGAAGTTATCGCAAACTTTAAGGAGACGGTTGATATTGACAGTATTATAAAACAGGACGGAACCGTAACGGTTTCATTTGTAAAAGGAAGCGCGCCTGCGGCGAATGTCAGTACTGCGATGGAGGCCGTTATGCTTGATTGTATTGCCTACAGTCTTATGGATAATGTCAACGGATGCCAAAAAATATATTTTAGGATTGAAGATGCACCGTATACGGGTATTGATATAACCCTCGGATATGACGAACCGTATATTTCATCCGATATAACGGAGGAATAGAAGATGGGCAGGATTATTGTTATCGGCGCTGGCGCGGCGGGTATGATGGCCGCTTATGGGGCCGCTCTGAACGGAAATGATGTAACGGTGTATGAAAAGAATGAAAAATGTGGAAAGAAACTATATATTACCGGCAAGGGAAGGTGTAACCTGACGAATTCGTGCGAGCCCGAAGAATTTTTTGACGGCGTTGTTTCTAACAGAAAGTTCATGTATAGTCCGTTTTATGCCCTTACCAATTATGATACGATGGATTTGTTCTCGGACACATTAGGACTGGAATTAAAAATCGAACGAGGAAACCGTGTGTTTCCGGCCTCCGACAAATCGTCGGACGTAATCCGGGCGTTATCGGGAAAGCTCAATGATATGGGCGTGAGAATCAGACTGGGTGAAAAAGTTACCGGATTAATTATTGAAAATGGTAAAATATGCGGTGTAAACTGTGATGGCAGAGAATGTTGCGCAGACGCTGTTATAGTGGCCACCGGCGGACTCTCGTATCCGTCCACCGGCTCTACCGGGGACGGATACGATTTTGCAAGATATGCCGGACACAGTGTTACCAGACTTTCGCCTGCTCTGGTTCCGCTTGAGACGGGGCAGGACTGGGTGACAAAGCTGCAGGGGCTGTCGTTAAAGAATGTTCGGGTGACATTTACCTTGGACGGAAAGAACCTTTATTCTGATTTTGGAGAAATGATTTTTACGCATTACGGAGTAAGCGGTCCGGTTATCCTGACTGCGGCCAGTCATATAGGCGGCAGGGTGTCTGCGGGCGGCCGGATCGAGCTTAGTATTGATTTGAAACCTGCGCTTGATTTTGAACAACTGGCAAGAAGAATAGACCGCGATTTTGAGAAACACAGTAACGGGCAGTTTAAAAATTCCCTTGGGAAACTTCTTCCTGCAAAGCTTATACCTGTTATTGTAGAAATGTCAGGAATCAGCCCTGAAAAGAAAGCAAACTCCGTGACAAGGGAGGAAAGAAACAGACTCGCTGCTATTTTGAAAAACCTTAGCTGTACAATTATAGGGTTAAGGGGGTATAATGAGGCCATCATAACGCGCGGAGGGGTAAATGTAAAAGAAATGAATCCGTCTACGATGGAATCAAGAAAATGCAAGGGCCTTTATTTTGCGGGAGAGGTTCTTGACGTCGACGCAGTTACCGGAGGGTACAATCTGCAGGTCGCTTGGTCGACCGGGTATCTTGCCGGAATCAGCGCAGGACAGTAAGTAAAATAACCGTTGCTTTGCGATACAACTAACTGTATGTGTAAAAGTATGCGCGATAATAATAAAAACATGAAAAGAGGTAATTATATATGGGATTTACTATGGCGATAGACGGACCGGCCGGGGCCGGAAAAAGTACGATAGCGAAGCTTGTCGGTGAAAAACTTGGGTTAATATATATTGACACCGGGGCCATGTACAGGGCGGTGGCATGTTATTTTGTGGAGAATAACATTAACCCTGACGACGGCGAAGAAGTAAAGAAGGCCTGTGATTCCATTGTGATAACAATCGATTATTACGACGGTGTGCAGCAGGTTATTTTAAATGATAGAAACGTAACGCCTTTTTTGCGTGGGGAAGAGACGGGAAAAATGGCGTCAAGAGTTGCAAAGCTTGGGGCCGTCCGGTCAAAGCTTGTATCGCTGCAGCGTGATATGGCTGATAACGGACGTATTATAATGGACGGACGCGATATAGGGACATGCGTATTTCCAGGCGCCGACATAAAAATATATCTCACCGCATCGTCGGCCGTGCGTGCAAAAAGAAGATACGACGAACTGGTATCGAAGGGAGTTGCCTGTAATATTGACGAAATAGAAAAAGATATAATAAACAGGGATTACGAAGATATGCACAGGGAGATATCCCCGCTTAAAAAAGCGGACGACGCTATATGCATAGATACGTCCGGCATGGGAATCAGCGAGGTTGTGGACAAGCTTATAGAAATATATGAGGAGAAGAATTCATGAAAGAAGTGAAGCTTGCAAAAAGCGCCGGATTCTGTTTCGGCGTCAGGAGGGCCGTGGATATGGTGTATGAGGAAGCAAAAAAAGGCGGAAACATATATACCTACGGGCCTATCATCCACAACGAGGAGGTAGTTCGCGACCTCGAAAAAAAAGGAGTAAGGGTTATCAACAATGAGGACGAAATTGACGATATATATAACGGCACTGTTATTATAAGGTCTCACGGCGTATCAAAACACATATATGATAAAATAACGGCAAGGGGGCTTACCGTAGTTGACGCGACATGTCCGTTTGTAAAAAAAATTCATAATATAGTAAAAGAACATTCTGGCGTTTCCGATGCTATCATTATTATCGGAAACAGGAACCATCCTGAAGTGGAAGGCATAAGGGGATGGGCAGAATGTGAGACATATGTTGTTGAAAACGAAGATGAGATAGACAAATTACCTTATATTGGTGATAAAAATGTATATATTGTGGCACAGACAACATTTAATTATAAGAAATTTAAAGAATTGGTTGAAATTATTGCTGAAAAAGGATATAATATTAGTGCTGTTAATACAATCTGTAACGCAACAGAGGAAAGGCAGACCGAAGCTAAGAGCTTGGCTTTAGAATCCGATGCTATGATTGTTATCGGCGGGAAACATAGTTCGAATACACAAAAGCTTTACCAAATTTGTAAAAAGGAATGTGCAGAAACATTGTACATACAGACACTCGATGATTTGGAAATGAAAGAACTAACATCTGTCCGTAGCGTGGGAATTACTGCAGGGGCATCAACCCCGAATAATATAATTGAGGAGGTTTGGCAGGCATGTCAGAAGAAAATTTTGCAGATTTATTAGAAGAATCAATAGTCACAATCCACAACGGAGAGATTGTAGAAGGGACAGTTATCGGTGTCAAGGATGATGAAATCATTTTAAATATCGGCTACAAGGCTGACGGTATCATTACACGCAGTGAATATAGTAACAAGATGGTTGACCTTACACAGGAAGTTAAAGTTGGCGATAAGATGCAGGCAAAGGTACTCAAGGTAAACGACGGCGATGGACAGGTTCTTCTTACTTATAAGAAGATTGCGATTGAACAGAGCAATAAGAAACTTGAGGAAGCATTTAACAATAAGGAAGTAATAACGGCAGTTGTTACGGAAGTGCTTGACGGCGGACTCGGTGTCCTTATAGACGAGTCAAAGGTATTCATACCGGCAAGTCTTGTATCGGACATATATGAGAAAGACCTGACTAAGTATGCGGGACAGGAGATTTCATTTGTAATAACGGAATTTAATCCTAGACGCAGAAGAATTATAGGAAACAGGAAGCAGCTTATCGTTGAGGAGAAGCAGAGACTTCAGAAAGAACTCTTTGAGAGAATCAGCGTTGGAATGGAAGTTGAGGGTGTTGTTAAGAACATAACAGATTTCGGTGCGTTTATTGACCTTGGCGGCGCGGACGGGCTCTTACATATTTCCGAGATGTCATGGGGACGCATTGATAACCCTAAGAAATTTCTTAAGGTTGGCGAAAAGATTAACGTATTGATAAAGGATATACAGGGTACGAAGATTGCGCTGACTCTTAAATTTGAGAGGGATAACCCTTGGAAGGATGCGGCTTCCAAATATGCAGTCGGCAATATAGTTACTGGAAAGGTTGCCAGAATGACGGATTTTGGAGCATTTGTAGAGCTTGCAGTCGGAGTTGACGCTCTGCTTCATGTTTCACAGATTGCAAAGGAACATATTGAGAAACCGTCAGACGTTCTTAATATAGGTGATGAAGTTACCGGAATGATTGTTGACTTTAATGAGGAAGCAAGGAAAATCAGCTTAAGTGTCAAGGCGCTGCTTATTGCTGAAGAAAAGAATAAGGCCGAGCAGGATGATGCGGCGTATGACGAGGCCGTTGAGGAATAAGAATTAGAATATATTGTGATATGTTATGGCGTCTGTTATATTCAGACGCCATTATTGAATTCAGGCG
>JAAVXK010000082.1 GCA_022790615.1 Lachnospiraceae bacterium | reverse complement strand
TGTCATATACGGTGTCAATCAGATTTTATGTCTTGATAGTAATTGCCATCTCATCCTTTTGCAATAATGCCGCGGGGAAATACCCTTTTTCATACTCTTTTTCTATTCAAAAATATTTATGAGTCTTTCCTGTCACTTTCTAAAAAAGTAAACTTCCCGGCCGCATCCCTATACTCACGTAACCTTTTCGGAAAAAGCTTCGGGAAAACGGTATAAGATTGTCGAATAATATGCTCGAATGAAACGCAATATAGCCTGTCAATTCCCTGTTCGCACATCTTGTAATTACTTCGGATGCCGCTTGATAAAATGGTTCTCTCGTCATTAAAAAATCAATAATCACATTTGTATCAATCAAGACTACCATAACGCTCTTTACGTGCCTCCTCCAATTCCTTATCCGGGTCAAAGCCCTCAGGCAGATAATTCCATATCTCTGCTCTCGCTTCATCCAATCTATGGAATGCCTTGATTCCCTCATCCTTCCCTAACGTCTGAATCTTTTCTGCCATTGCTCTATTTGGCATAAGTCTTTGTATGATTTCAATCAGGAAACTTACATTATCATCGGATAAATCATGTATCATTTCAACAGCCTGTTCCTGTAATGCAGACATACCGGACACCACCTCTCATCATCTTATCTCTCCATAGAATGGCATAATATACGCAAATTCCCATCCCAGAACACCGACACTTTCTATACCCTGTCTATTTCATCCCATGCCTCGTCAATCGTCTGAACCCTTCCATTTTCCATATCATCAATGGCTTCATCGAGTTTGTCTAACAAAACATTCATAGAATCATTGATTGTATAAGTCGGCTCTGCTGTTTTAACAGCCTCTGCTAATACCATATTCATCACCCTTTCTAAAATAGTGATAATATTATATTATCACTATCCGAAAGAAATATCCAATTTTCTTTTTTAATCTATTTTTCTTCAAAAAAATTTCTGTCGGTGTAGGAATGTTGGTGTAGGAGTAGCGTAGGAATAGTATAGGAGTGACCAACATTCAGCCACTCCTAACCACTTCTTATATCACGTATTTATAAGATTTTCAGAACTTTCCTGCCTCGGCAGCTTCCTGCACCGAAACTGCTACCGCAACAGTCATTCCAACCATTGGGTTGTTTCCTGCTCCGATAAGTCCCATCATCTCAACATGGGCAGGAACGGATGAAGAACCTGCGAACTGCGCGTCGCTGTGCATACGTCCCATCGTGTCGGTCATACCGTATGAAGCAGGGCCCGCTGCCATGTTATCAGGGTGAAGCGTACGGCCCGTACCGCCGCCCGATGCAACTGAGAAATACTTCTTGCCCTTCTCCGTACATTCTTTTTTGTATGTACCTGCAACAGGATGCTGGAAACGCGTAGGGTTAGTTGAATTACCGGTGATTGATACGTCAACTCCCTCTTTCCACATGATTGCAACGCCTTCGCAGACGTCGTTTGCACCGTAGCAGTTAACCTTTGCACGAGGGCTGTCAGCGTCTTTTGAATAGCACTTGCGGAATACTTCCTTAACCTCGTTCTTATATGGGTCGTACTCGGTCTCAACAAATGTAAAACCGTTGATACGGGAAATAATCTGTGCAGCGTCCTTTCCAAGACCGTTGAGGATAACCCTGAGCGGTTTCTGACGAACCTTGTTAGCCTTCTCTGCAATACCGATTGCTCCCTCAGCGGCTGCAAACGATTCATGTCCTGCAAGGAAACAGAAACACTCCGTATCTTCTTCAAGAAGCATCTTTCCAAGGTTACCATGTCCGAGACCTACCTTACGTGTGTCTGCAACTGAACCCGGGATACAGAAAGCCTGAAGGCCTTCACCGATTGCTGCTGCAGCGTCCGCAGCTCTCTTGCAGCCTTTTTTAATTGCTATTGCAGCTCCTACCGTGTAAGCCCAACATGCATTTTCAAAACAAATAGGCTGAATACCCTTAACCATATCATATACATTGAGTCCGGCATCCTTCGTTATCTTCTCAGCTTCTTCTATGGAAGAGATACCGTATTCACCTAATACTTTATTAATCTGGTCAATTCTTCTTTCATATGATTCAAATAAAGCCATTTTATTCTCTCCTCCTTATTATTTAATTTCTTCATCTGTTCTTGGGTCAATAATCTTAACTGCATCGGCAACTCTACCGTACTGCCCACATGCCTTTTCATAAGCTGTGTTAGGGTCGTCGCCTTTCTTAATGAAGTCTGTCATCTTTCCAAGACTAACGAATTTATAACCAATGATTTCATTATTTTCGTCAAGTGCAATTCCTGTTACATAACCTTCAGCCATCTCAAGATAACGAGGTCCCTTTGCACGTGTTCCGTACATGGTTCCAACCTGTGAACGAAGACCTTTACCCAAGTCCTCAAGTCCGGCTCCGACCGCAAGCCCATCCTCTGAGAACGCTGACTGGCTTCGTCCGTATGTAATCTGTAAAAATAACTCTCTCATAGCCGTATTAATCGCGTCGCATACAAGGTCTGTGTTAAGAGCTTCAAGAACTGTTCTTCCCGGAAGTATTTCAGATGCCATTGCAGCCGAATGAGTCATTCCCGAACATCCGATAGTCTCAACCAAAGCTTCCTCGATAATACCCTCTTTTACATTTAACGTAAGCTTACATGCACCCTGCTGAGGAGCACACCAGCCAATACCGTGGGTAAATCCTGAAATGTCCTTGACATCCTTTGCCTTTACCCATTTTGCTTCTTCCGGAATAGGCGCGCATCCATGTGATACACCCTGTGCAACCGGACACATTTCTTCTACTTCTTTTGAATAAATCATGTTGAAACTCCTTTCATCATTATAATAATTAATTATAGTATCTTCATAACTAAAACTTAATCAGCCTTAAATAGAATACAATATTGTCGAGATTTTGTCAATCATGCGGTAAATAAGGACAGGGCAATCGCTTACAATTCTTTTTCAGGCTTCGGGCAGATGTAAATTATTAATTTTAAGCGATTGCCCTGAAATAAGGAACGTACCAAATGTAACATTCTGCCTACGGCTTCGGTATGGAATCAGGCTGAATAATTACCACAAAATTTCCATCATCTTTCGATTCACGTTGCGCCTTATATTTGTAATTGTACATGAACATTTCATTGACTATGCCTTTCAATTACAAATGTGTCAGTGCTTCAAAACTATATTTTCCGCATCCTTAAAAATAGAGTTTCCCGGCACATAACCCCTGACTCTTGAGAGCGGATAAATGTTCGTGTTGCGGCCCACAACCGTTCCGGGATTCAGGACGCTGTTACATCCGACTTCCACATTGTCGGCGAGCGCCGCACCCATCTTCTTAAGCCCGGTGCTGATGTTTCCCATTGTTCCATCCCCATACATGGAGGTGTTGACGCTTATAACCGATTTATCGGACTTTACATTTGAGCATATGGAGCCCGCTCCCATGTGGGCGCGGTATCCGAGAATCGAATCGCCGACATAGTTGTAGTGGGGTACCTGTACGTTGTTAAATAATATGACGTTTTTAAGCTCGGTAGAATTGCCGACGACAACATTTTCTCCGACAATCGCCCTCCCCCTTATAAATGCACAGTGCCGTATCTGTGCACCGGCACAAATTATAGTAGGCCCGCTTATTGAAGCCGTAGGCGCAACGACTGCGCTTTTTGATATCCACACACCGTCCCCATGCAAATCGTACTCATCCGCAGACAACGTACTTCCAAGCTCCATTATATAATCGCCTATAAGCGGCAGAACCTCCCACGGGTATTCCTTACCCTCAAACAGCGGCGCTGCAATCGTCCTGCCAAGGTCATACATTTCCGTAATCTTCATAAACACTCTCCTTCCAATAAATTAAGCAATTGTGAAACTCCTTATTTCCAAAACCTAGTGCGCAATAAAGATATATCACAGGCAGGTGTTTTGGAAGTGCCGGCGCTTAAAATCTTTTGTATACAAAGTAAGGCGACTGCCATATTCAAAAGAAACTATATTTGAACACATCCGTAATAGGATATAATGCTACGTGTGAAATAAGCGAATGCGTGTATTTATTTGAATATGGCAGTCACTTACTCGTATGGCAAATATAATATTATGCTATGCCTGATTTTAATAGTATGTCTTTAGCTTCGTTATCCTCTGCCTCAACGCCGGTATGAAATTATTATCCTTCACATAGTCGACATTCCGCCTTATAAAGCCCTCCAGCTTATCCATATATACCTGTTCCGTTATTTTTCCCTCGGCAACCTGCGATAGACCGAGCTCCCAACTTGCTGTAAGCTTAGGGTCGAGCATGCTTCGTATCGAGGCCCCGACTACCTCGTACACGGACTCGCCCATAAATGTAGGCGTATATATCTGCGTCTTCTTATTAAGCTTTATATACTCGATGTTGACAAGTTTTTTCAGTATCTCAGCCCTCGTGGCGCTGGTTCCTATACCGCTGCCCTTAATCTGGGCCCTCAACTCCTCGTCCTCTATGAGCTGTCCGGCGTTCTCCATCGCAAGAATCATCTGTCCAGAATTGTACCTTTTTGGCGGCGATGTCTCGCCTTCTTTTATATTAAGGCCCGTCAGCGTAAGTTTTGTGCCAACCTTTATTGCCTTAATGAGTGCTGCAAACTCCTCGTCAGTCAGCGTCTGGATATTATCAGATTCAGCGGGTTCGTCCTGCCCACCTTTATGAACCGGACCCTCCCCATCCTTTTGTCCTTTTTCCTGCACAGCCAAATCTTTTCTCTTAAATGAAAATTCCGTGACAGGCAGGAATCCGCTGTCTATAAGGATTTTATTGGTGGTATAAAAACACTCCTCCGGTGAGACTGTGGACACTGCAACAGATATCTTCTGATAAACTGCGGCAGGATAAAACACTGAGAGAAATCTTCTCGTTATAACCTCATACACATTCGCTGCAAGCGGTGACAGCCCTTTTAGCGCTCCCAGTCCCTGACCGGTAGGTATTATGGCGTAGTGGTCGGTTATCTGGCTGTCGTTTACGTATTTGGTTTTTGCAATGCCCGCGTACCTCTTGTGTTCAAGTATGTCATTTGCAAACTGTGCAGCGACGGAATACGACGTAAGACCCTGAATATTCTTATAAATCTCCTTCGCTATTGCGGTTGACAACACCCTCGCATCGGTTCTCGGATAAGTGACAAGTTTTTTCTCATACAATTCCTGCGTAATTGAAAGCGTCTGGTCTGGGCTTATCTTAAATAATTTTGAGCACATGTTCTGCAGTTCCGCAAGGTTGAACAAAAGCGGCGGATTTTTTTTCTCTTTTTTCTTCTCAATGCTCTTTACCACGGCTTCCCTCTCAGGCTTCAACTCCTCCAAAAAGGCTTCCGCGGTTTTTTTGTCCTTAAAACCGTTGTCCTTATAGAGATGCGGGGTGCCGAAATACTTACTCTGTTCCGTAACCTTCCACTCGGTCCCGAATGTAAATTCCTCAAATGTAAACTCACCGAGTATCCTGTAAAAAGGAGTTTTTACAAAATTTCGTATCTCGCGCTCCCTGTTTACAATCATGCCAAGCACGCACGTCATCACCCTGCCGACGGAGATTGCAAGCCACTTCCTGCTTTTTACACAGTCGTTTACAGTCTGTCCGTACACAACAGAAAGAATCCTCGAAAAATTAATCCCCATAAGATAATCTTCCTTGGCACGCAGATAAGCCGAGTTTGACAGATTGTCATACTCGGATAACGGCTTTGCTTCCTTTATTCCCCTTACTATTTCCTCCTCCGTCTGAGAGTCTATCCATACACGTCTCTTATCCTTGTCTGCCGGAACTTTTGCCATGTCATCGACAAGCCTGTATATGTACTCTCCTTCCCGTCCGGAGTCCGTACACACATATATTGTATCTACATCCCCACGGTTTAGGAGACCCGCTACAATTTTAAACTGCTTTTTAACATTGCCAATGACTTCATATTTGAATTTTTCAGGCAAAAAAGGAAGTGTAGCCTTAGACCATTTTTTCAGCTCCGGGGCGTACACTTCCGGATAACTCATCGTAACAAGATGCCCTACGCACCATGTTACGATTATATCCTCACCTTCAAGATAACCATCCATCTTACGTGTATTGCTTTTAAGCGCTTTTGCAAATTCCGCAGCTACGCTCGGCTTCTCAGCAATAAACAATTTTTTCATAAATATCCTTTACTCGTACAATGGGTATTTGCCTGTAAGATTCTTCACAAGCTCCATTGCCTTGGCTTTGTTAGCGTCCACATCGTCAATCAGCATCGCGATTGCATCGGCAATCACATCCATATCTTCCGTGTTCATTCCGCGCGTTGTTACAGCCGCCGTCCCAAGACGTATACCGCTTGTAACAAATGGTTTCTGCGGGTCGTTTGGAATTGTATTCTTGTTACAGGTAATATTCGCCTCGTCGAGAAGAAGCTCCGCCTCTTTTCCGGTAACTCCCTTGCTGACAAGGTTTACGAGCATGAGGTGGTTGTCCGTTCCGCCAGACACAATATCAATTCCCCTGTCCATAAGTCCTTTTGACAGGGCCTGTGCATTATCAATTATATTCTTTCCGTAATCCTTGAATGACGGTTCAAGCGCCTCCTTAAAACATACGGCCTTTGCCGCGATTACATGCATAAGCGGGCCGCCCTGAATTCCAGGGAATACAGATTTGTTGAGCTTGTATTCATTTGCGAACTCCTCGGAGGAGAGAATCATTCCTCCCCTCGGTCCCCTGAGGGTTTTGTGGGTCGTTGTCGTCGTAACGTGCGCGTAAGGAATAGGGCTTTCGTGATGTCCCGACGCAACGAGTCCGGCGATATGCGCCATGTCTACCATTAAGAATGCTCCTACCTCATCCGCTATATCCCTGAAACGCTTGAAATCAATCTTTCTCGCATATGCGCTTGCGCCTGCAACGATAAGCTTTGGCCTGCACTCTTTTGCGATTCTCTCAACCTCGTCATAATCTATGAACCCGTCGTCATTTACCCCGTAAGGAACAATCTTAAAATACGCTCCCGACATATTGACCGGTGAACCGTGCGTAAGATGTCCGCCGTGCGCCAGATTCATTCCCATAACCGTGTCACCCGGCTTTACAAGAGCAAAAAATACAGCCATATTAGCCTGCGCCCCTGAATGAGGCTGAACATTGGCATAAGTACAGCCAAACAGCTTTTTAGCCCTCTCTATTGCGAGTGTCTCAATTACATCGACATATTCGCATCCTCCGTAATAGCGCTTTCCCGGATATCCTTCCGCATACTTATTCGTGCAAGGGCTTCCCATCGCCGCCATCACGGCCTTCGACACAAAGTTCTCGGATGCAATCAGCTCGATATGGTCGTTCTGTCTTCCTTTCTCCTGCATGATTGCCTTTGCAATTTCTGAATCATAGTTCTCAATTTCGTCAAATGAATACATTACTAATTTCCTCCTAATTCATAAATAAATTCATAAATAATTTTGATAACATCATTTTATATACAGTGTTAATACAGAGTAAGTGATTATCCAATACATCATTCGGAGCAGCCGCTTAATACAATACTTCCACTGCCTTTTGCTGCATTCTGTATTCATGCAGCAAAAGGCAATTATAAGAACTGTTACGTGCCTGCGCAAGGAAACATATCTCTAGTCAAAAAACGTAGGCGTAGTGGGCTACGCTGGGGATTTTTGACCTGTGCAATCGGGAAAGCAGGCAAGCGATTGGTGTAGTTATTTGCAAAACGATGTACTAGTTATGCATTATACATTACACTCATCTATAGCTTTTCCGATATCGCTTCTCATATACTTATTCGAAAAGTCAACCCAATTCACCGCCTCGTACGCATTCTTACGCGCTTCTACCAGGTTATCGCCCTTAGCTGTGATACCGAGCACGCGTCCCCCGTTCGTGACAATATTTCCGTTTTCAAAACGCGTTCCCGAATGGAAAACATAATAGCCCTCTTTTCCGGCAAAATTCTCAAGGCCCGTTATCGTTTTCCCCTTCTCATAACTTTCAGGATATCCGTCCGACGCAAGGATTACGCACACCGCCGCATTATCCTCAAATTCAAGCCTGACCTCGTCAAGCTTTCCGTCTATGCACGCATCCATAACGGTTATTATGTCCGTCTTCATCCTCGGGAGTACAACCTGCGCCTCCGGGTCTCCGAATCTTGCGTTGTACTCCAGTACCTTAGGGCCGTCAGCCGTCAGTATAAGTCCTACAAACAAGATTCCTACAAAATCCCTGCCTTCCTTTTTCATTGCATCCATTGTAGGCTGGAAGACATATTTTTCGCAAAAAGCCTGTGCCTTGGCGTCATAGAACGGCGTAGGTGAAAATGTTCCCATTCCCCCCGTGTTGAGCCCTTCGTCGTTATCTTTCGCCCTTTTATGATCCTGCGCGCTCGTCATCGGCTTTATATGCGTACCGTCGCAGTAACATAGAACCGACACTTCCCGGCCTGTAAGAAACTCCTCAATTACTATGCTGTTTCCGGCATTCCCAAACTGCTTGTCCTGCATCAGTGTCTTTACGCCATTAAACGCCTCATCCTTAGTATTGCATATCAGTACGCCCTTTCCGAGCGCAAGGCCGTCGGCCTTTAACACAATCGGATAATTACAGGACTCAAGGTATTCTTTTGCGGCGCCGGCATCGTCAAACGATTCGTATGCTGCCGTCGGAATGTTATATTTTTTCATAAGGTCTTTGGAAAATACTTTGGAGCCCTCAATGATTGCAGCATTCTTTCGCGGTCCGAATATCCGTAATCCTCTGGCCTCAAACACATCGACGATGCCGCCGACAAGCGGGTCGTCCATTCCAACAATTGTGAGGTCTATAACGTTCTCACACGCAAAATCCGCAAGTTTTTCAAACTCCATGGCTTTGATAGCAACACACTCGGCCACGCCCGCAATTCCTGCGTTGCCCGGCGCACAGTATATCTTTTCAACCTTCGGACTCTTAGATACGCTGGCTGCTATCGCATGCTCCCTTCCGCCGCTTCCAACTATTAAAACTTTCATCGCTACCTCCTACAATCCAAATATTACTTTCAAATACTAAATGCTCAAACTCACATATACCGACTATACAGAGTATGTAATTATTTTATTCAGCGAAAGCGTGTGTTTCGCTTACACACCTTTTCTGCGAACCTTTCCGCCGACAATCTCTATTTTATCATTTGCAATGAGGTCGACAGCCTCCGGAAGAATGTTCCATTCCGCCTGTTCCATGACCCGCCTTTGCAGCGTCTCCGGCGTATCGTCATCCATCACCTCAACCGCTTTCTGCAAAATAATCGGACCGGTGTCGGTTCCTCCGTCCACAAAATGGACGGTTGCACCCGTAACCTTGTTACCTCTTTCCAGTACGCTCTCATGTACATGCAGGCCGTAATAACCCTGCCCGCAGTGCGACGGGATAAGGGACGGATGAATATTTATAATTCTGCCCTCGTATTTTTCTATCACCTTTTCCGGAACTATAACAAGATATCCTCCCAAAACTATAAGGTCGGCGCTATATTTTTCAAATGCACCAATCAATGCATCCGCAAATGCCCCGCGGTCACTATAATCCTTTGGGGAGATACATTCCGAACTGATATTATGCTTTCTGGCCCTTTCAAGGGCGTAGGCGTCAGGCTTGTTGCTTATGACTGCGACAATCTCAGCGTTTGATATCTTCCCTGTCTCAACCGAATCTATCAGCGCCTGAAGATTCGTTCCGCCTCCCGATACAAGTACGACAACCTTCGTCATGTCATGCTCCTTTCAAGAATATACGCTAAACCAATGTTATTCCCTTTGTTCCGTCAACAATCTCACCGACAATATAAGGCGTCTCGTTTGCCGAGCGTATTGCGTCGGCACATGCATCCGCTTTATCAGGCGATACCGCAACAAGCATACCGATTCCCATGTTATATGTATTATACATCATATGCTCATCAATATCGCCCTCTTTTGCAAGCAGCTCAAAGATCGGAGGGATGGCAAAGCTTCCCTTTTTAATATTCGCGTGTGTTCCCTCTTTTAACATTCTTGGAATATTTTCGTAAAATCCGCCGCCCGTAATATGGCTGCAGGCTTTAATGGATATACCCGCGTCTTTAATAGCCGACAGCGCTTTTACATATATCTTTGTCGGCGTCAGAAGGGCTTCGCCGAGCGTACTGCCAAGACAGTCATAATTTTTGTTAAGTGATTTTTCATCTATATTGAAAACTTTTCTTACAAGCGAATAGCCGTTGCTGTGTACGCCCGAGGACGCAATGCCGACAAGCACGTCGCCCGCCTTTAGCGTTGCGGCGTTTACCATTTCGCATTTATCTACAATTCCCACGGCAAATCCTGCAAGGTCATATTCATTCTCCGGATAAAATCCCGGCATCTCGGCAGTCTCTCCTCCTATAAGGGCCGCACCCGACTGTCTGCACCCTTCTGCAACACCGCTGACTATAGCAGCAATCTTCTCAGGATAATTCTTTCCACAGGCAATGTAATCAAGGAAAAACAGAGGCTCTCCCCCTGCGCATGCAATGTCGTTTACGCACATCGCCACACAGTCTATACCAATCGTGTCATGCTTGTCCATCTCAAATGCAATTTTGAGCTTGGTGCCCACTCCGTCCGTTCCCGACACAAGCGTAGGCTCTTTCATTCCACTAAACCGGCTGAGTGAAAATGCTCCCGAAAATCCTCCGATATCCGTCACAACCTCAGGCCTCATCGTAGACTGCACGTGTTTCTTCATGAGCTCGACAGCCCTGTAACCTGCCTCAATATCAACTCCGGCATTCTTGTAATCCATTTTCGCGACCTCCATTTATTTATTTCGTATCTCACTATGCAAGTGCATTGAACAGCTGCAAACAATACAACACACCGCAAATTATGGTTTACCGAAATTAGTATAGCACAACTCTTTTTCCAAAGAAAGTGTTACTTTGTTATTTTTATAAATTATATGAAGAACCATTCTATAAAGAAAATAATTGCTGACTTTATATTCAGTTTTTATATGTCACAACAAACACATGAACGAACATTTTATTAACAAATGAAGTAAAAGCAGAAAAAGTATGCAGATAGATTTTCTAATATTAAATATCTATATGTCTTTTTTCACGTTCCCTGTTATTTTACTCATGCGTTTGTCGTGTTTTAAAGGTCAAATTTAAGTGAAATAAATTATAAAATTATGCTCTTGCGCACATAATACAAGTATGAAAACAGGAAATCACCATATCACAAAGCTGCCAAAATGCCTCATCGTCATTGGATTATTTGAACTATTATACCTTGTTATGCTGATTCAAAATTCTATACTGATGATTAACAGCCACTACACGCCGGATTACAAAATGGTTGAGCTGAAGCCGTACACCGAAAAACAGCTTCTTACGTCAAAAGATTACCAAATTCTATTTGAACAGACGGGACTTGCCCCGGATGCGGTGGACACAATTATGGAGTGGGAAAACAGCTACGAAACGCTTAAGCAGTATCAGAGTAATTTTTTCCGAAAGACATATGTGGCTACATCGAACAATCCATTTATGACAAGAAGTGAATATATATGCTCAAAATCCGGTTCCAGGACAAGGGGATTCATAACGGCTCCACTGGAGGACGGCTATATATTATATACTCCCTCTTCGTCCACACTCGGCTGGAGAAACGGGCACATCGGAATTGTGGTTGACGCCGACAGCAGTCTTGTTTTTGAAGCGCTGGCCCCCGGCATGCTGTCCGATGTCGGAACAGCGGAACACTGGACAAGCTATCCGGCATTTATTATGCTGAAACTGAACAGTACTATTACAAAGAATAACGAGCATTTAATTCCCGATATAATATCAACAATAAACAATAAGCTAATGGGAATTCCTTACAACCTTTTTGCAGGTGTATTGTCATCCAAAAATCCGCCAGTTTGCAAAAGCAGCCAGTGCGCGCATATTATCTGGTATGCGTTTTCTTTGTACGGTCTGGATATCGACTCAAACAAAGGCGTCATTGTCACCCCCGAGAACATTGCAAACTGTAATTTGTTTGAGGTTGTACAGATATACGGCGTGAATCCGTCAGAATATTCGGCAGTAAAGTAAATATTTGGGTTCCAAATTACAAAAAGGACGTTAAACAACTATGCTCGTCCGCCCTTTGTAATAATCATAATCCTATCCATTTTTTATAATTATAGATTCTTATCAGATTATAACTCCTTATTAGATTATAATTAAAGAATTCATTCAGCCTGTTATCGTTCTGTATATTGAATGTCCTACTTTAATTTCTTTTCGTTATAATACCTGTTGTACAGTTCATAACGCTTGTCTATGTCAAGAAGGTCTTCCTTGTTTTCCGTCATTTCGACAAATTCACTCCACAAACCGCACGATGTAAACTCAGGACATCCTCCGCGGTATATACAGTTTGGCACCATTACAGCGGCTATCTCCGGCTCCCTGCCCTCAATCTCCTGTTTAAGGTTTTCCATGCACTCTCTCGTTTCATTGCTCGCCTGAAAACAAAGTCTGAACCTCGAAACATTGATAAGCGCCTGCGCATTCGCCCTTACATCCATATTAACCCTTGTGTCCTGGGGCTGCTTGTTGCGGTCAACGCCGGTTCTGTCGCTCCGCTGCGTGCTGACCCACTTGTCCCATCCAAGCCAGTGCCTTGCAAAATGCACGCTCACCCAGGAAAAGATGCCCTCCCACCTCCATTTTACGGAGAGAAGCCTTATGGGGCTGTGCTCGGATATAAGAAGTCTCCTTTTAAATGAATCCGTAGCCGGGGTATCGGTCGCGTCCTTATTGACAGTGTTACGGCACTCATTCTTAACGTCCGTCCAGTCACAGTCAACTTTCTGTATCTGTGTGTTTACTTTCATAAATGTCTCCCGCCTGATTATAAGATTATACTTGGTATGTAAATAGTAATGCAGCTACAGACTTGATTATCGCTGGTTCTTCTTAAGAAATTCAGGAATCTTGATTCCTGGTTCTTCATTTCCCGAAGAACTAAAACCGGATTGTCCCAAATTGTCAGACGGCTGTCCGTATATAGGAAATACAGGAGATTCCTGCCTTTCCGGAACACCCTGAACCGTAGCCGAGGTCTGCGATGAATAACCGGAAAACCTCTGCTGCGTAGCAGAATTATTATTGCCCAGGAATGACGGGAATGAATTCTGCGTACCCTGATTCGTCTGGGCTCCGGAACCATTTTCAATACCCGTAGCAATAACGGTAATTGAAACTTCGTCAGTCATTGTCTCATCATACATCGTTCCGAATATAATATTGGTATTCGCGTTCTCTCCAGCCTCTTTCTGAACGTAAGAAGCTGCGGCGTCTCCATCGAGAAGTCCGACGTCTCCCGATATGTTAATAATGACGTGCGAAGCGCCTGCAATCGTAGTTTCAAGAAGCGGGCTGTTAATTGCCTGTTTGACCGCCTCCTCGCACTTGTTATCACCTTTTCCGCTTCCGATACCGATATGCGCAATTCCCTTATCCTGCATTACCGTTTTGACGTCAGCAAAATCAAGGTTAATCAGTCCCGGAACATTTATAAGGTCGGTGATTCCCTGAACACCCTGCTGAAGCACTTCGTCCGCTTTCTTAAGCGCCTCGGGCATCGTTGTCCTTCTCTCAACGATCTCAAGAAGCTTATCGTTAGGAATTACAATAAGCGTGTCCACATTCGCCTTAAGATTCTCAATTCCCGCGACGGCGTTATTCATTCTCACCTTGCCCTCAAACCGAAAAGGCTTTGTGACAATTCCTATCGTGAGCGCTCCAAGTCCCTTGGCTATCTCTGCAACAACAGGAGCAGCTCCGGTTCCGGTTCCGCCTCCCATTCCGCATGTTACAAATACCATGTCTTTTCCTTTTATAAGTTCTGCAAGCTCCTCCTTGCTTTCCTCGGCGGCTTTCTGCCCAATCTCAGGCTTGGCTCCCGCTCCGAGACCCTTCGTAATCTTCTCTCCAATTTGAATACAATGGCTGGCATTACAGCTGGTAAGATGCTGTTTATCTGTATTAACGCAGGCAAACTCAACTCCCTGGATTCCTTCTTCTATCATTCGGGTAACGGCATTGTTACCGGCTCCACCTACTCCGATAACAAGTATTTTGGCAGCTATATCTGCCTCGTTTGACATTAATTCTATCAAAATGCTTCCTCCTTTTTTAACCCTGTTCAAATATATTTAAATTATATAAAGATATATTTTATAGAATATAGATGTTTTTATGTTATAATGTTTTGTAAGTCGAAGACCCCTCTGCAGCAAGCTGGCAGTACAACTGACAAACCTAATATTCGCCAAATATCCGCTACGGCGCGGCTGCATAATTCATCACTAGCGGAGATAAACATACTTATCTCCTTTTATCATATCTATTCTATAATATATTCTTTTGATGAAATAATCAATCCTAAAATAGAGCTTTTATATATTTTAGACTTTTTTTATCACTATAATTACTCGTGCTGTTTTAATATTATTTTATCGCCGTTTTCATATGTCCTCAAATCTATAGTTCCTTTCAGTTTTTTCTTTTCAGCCTTTTTGAGCACGTCCGAAACCGACGCTATCTGCTGGTCGTACAGTTCCCGCCTGCCAAGCAGTATTTCTATGCCGTCACAGTTGAGCGTGACCTCTGAGTTCTTGTCAAATGATACCTTCTTCACATGCAGCGAATAATGTTTTATAAGTTCCGATATGTTAAGTATCATTTTTATCTGTTCCTCATTATCGACGTCTATTTTTGCGTTCATCGTAAAGCTTTTGAAAGAAACTCCCTCGATACACGGAATACTGTCTTTTGCTTCCTTTCCCGTCTCAAGTATCATTCCATCCTTGTCAAAAAAAACGTATTCTCCCATATAGTAAAAGCATGCTACAAGCGCCTTTTCATATATTTTTATTGTCATGCCCCCGTTATCGTCAAACGATATCTCATGCTCCCTGACAAAGGGCAGCTCGTCAAACGCATCAAGCTTGTCCTTCATTATTACGACAAGCTTGTTTCTGCCAAACAGGCCGTCGGTGTAATTGTCAATAACGACGTCCTCCGGGACAAGCGCATTGCCTGTCACCTTTATTTCCTTTAGGTCGTATACGTATAAGACCAGCAGCAAAAGAACGGCAATGGCCCCCGCGCCGCACCCTGCGGCAATTACTTTTTTCTTTGCCCTGCTTCTATTACTCACAGCATATATTACCCCCCAACTTTTTCAGGACGTCAATCACGTCGACATAGCCGCGCCTTATATACCCCTTATCCTCTACGACCGTTTCACCCTCGGCTCCAAGCCCCGCTATAATAAGAGCGGCGCCTCCCCTAAGTTCCCTGGCCCTTACTTTTGCTCCGAGTAATTTTTCCACGCCGTGAATTACAGCCCTGTTGCCGTCTATCGATATATCCGCGCCAAGCTTTTGTAATTCGCCGGCTATCTGAAATCTTGCCTCAAATATATTTTCCACGATAACGCTCGTTCCGCGCGCCTTTGAAAGCACGCTCACAAACTGCGACTGCATATCAGTCGGAAATCCCGGAAAAGGCTTTGTCTCAATATACTTTATGGCTCTTATACGTCCGCCGCCCTTTACCTCATAGTAATCATTACCATATCTCACAGTACATCCCATGTCCTTGAACAGATTCGTCATACCCGCAAGTATGTCGGGCTTGTTCATAAGGCAGCACACCCTGCCTCCGGTAATTATCCCCGCGCATATATATGTCCCCGCGGCAATGCGGTCCGACAGTACGGTATGCTCTACGTCATGGTATTCTTTTTTCCCTATTATTGTTATCTGCGAGGTTCCCGCGCCAAATATAGACGCCCCCATATCCATAAGCATTTCACAGAGTTCTTCTACCTCCGGCTCCCTGGCCGCATTGTAGATTGTCGTGATGCCCTCCGCACCGCATGCCGCCAGCACGGCGTTTTCCGTTGCCCCGACGCTCGGAAATAAAAGCTTAATGTCGGCGCCTTTCATCTTATCGCATCTACAGCATATCTTGCCGTCATTCTCTGTAATATCCACACCGAGCTGCCTCAGCGCTCCTATATGATAATCAACGGGTCTGGCGCCAATCATGCAGCCGCCCGGATAATCAAGCTCAATACACCCGGTTCTTGCTATCATCGCACCCATAACAAGAACCGAAGCACGTACACGTTTTATCATCTGCGCAGGGACGGCCCCGGATGAAACCCCGGACGCGTCAATAACCATGTCGCCGTTCCCATACTGAATTTCACAGCCGAAACATTCCAGTATTCCGGCCATATTTTTAACATCACTTATATTCGGACAATTATGTAAAATTGTTGTTCCCCTGTTAATCAGCGCGGCTGCCATAAGCGGCAGAACGGCATTTTTTGAACCCTGGATATCGATGTCACCGCAAATGGTATTTCCGCCATATATTTTGTATGTATCCATATTCATCCGCCATACATGCAATATTAATTCCATTATATGCCGCGTATTCCCATGCGTGCTTATCTACTTTCTATTCTGTTTGATACGCTGAGCACAAGGCCCATCTCCGCAAGAAGGATGGATACAGATGTTCCTCCATAACTTATGAACGGCAGCGACACGCCCGTAGCCGGAACAAAATTTGTAACTACGCAAATGTTCAGTATTACCTGAAGCGCAATGTGAATCAATACTCCCGCACATATCAGTCCTCCGAACAAATCCGGAGCATTTACCGCTATAATAAAGATTCTCCATATGAGAATCAGGAACATCGAAACAACCACTATGGCCCCGAACAGCCCGAGCTCCTCACATATTATCGTAAATATCATGTCGTTGAACGCCTCAGGTATAAACCCGAGCTTCTGCATGCTCTGTCCAAGTCCTGTTCCAAACATTCCGCCTGAAGCTATCGCATACATTCCCTGACGAATCTGGTGCCCTTTTTCATGCGTCTCTATATTACGCCAAATCTCAAACCTCTCAACTCTGTAAGCCCCGCCGAGAACAATGAACAGTCCCCCGATACCGGTACAAATCAGAGCCGCAATACCGTAAAACCATTTTTTCTTACTCGATACAAAACAGATTCCGGCCATAATGACGCCTATTACAAGCGCCGTACTAAAGTTTTCAATAGCAACGGCCATGATCGGAATCAGCATAAATATAAATACCCGTACCACGCCCAATCCTTTATTCATCGCCCTGGGCGCCTTATATATAAGATACGAAGTGTATAGTATAACCGCTATCTTCGTTATTTCGGAGGGCTGAAAGCCCATTCCCCCAATGTTGAGCCATCTCTTTGAACCGTTCAGTTCCTTTCCGGCAAAGAGAACTACAATCTGCAATACTATCGACAGAAGATACAGACATGTAACAAGCCTGATTTTCAAATGTCCAATAGGTCTTATAAGAAGCCTGTAATCAAACTTTGAAACTATAAGCATGGCCAGTATACCAAGCAGCACAGCCCATGTCTGTTTTTTTAAAAAATATGCGGCATCATAATTATATTCCTGCTTTGTCTGTGCAGTATATGAACTTGCGCTGTATACCATGACGAGACCAAATGCAACGATAAAGATTACAAGTATCAGCATGCTGTAGTCATAGTAACTCTGCTGTTTTACTTTTTTCCTGCCGCCCTTCACTATAAGCTCCCCTTTCTACCGATTTTCACTAATATTTTCAAACTTCTCCCCTAAAGAATTAATTTTTCCATACAGAATTAATTTCAAATAATCACTACTCATATTATATTTGCATAATTTTGAGTTACATACTTTTTGAATAATTTTCCGCGCTCCTCATAGCTTGCAAACATATCCCAGCTCGCACATGCGGGCGAGAGAAGCACCGCGTCCCCGCTTTCTGCATTTTCCACACAGTAGCCGACCGCTTCTTTGAGCCCGTTCATCTTTATATAATCCGTAAACCCGAGGCTGTCGCAAGTCCGGGCAATCTGTCCGGACGTCTCCCCGATTAGGACAAGCTTTTTTACCGCCCCGTCAAACGACTGAATCCATTCCGTAAAATCAGCCTGTTTGTCATATCCGCCGCCAATCAGGTAGGTCGGACGGACCATCGACGTTATTCCCTTTATTGCCGCGTCGGTATTGGTAGCTTTCGAATCATTGTAATATTTTACCCCGTTTTTTTCGCACACATATTCTATCCTGTGTTCGACGCTCTGGAACTTTGTAACCGCGTCATATATATCTTCATATGAAACATTCATGGCGCGGGCCATTGCCACTGCCGCCATAACATTTT
Organism: Lachnospiraceae bacterium; assembly: GCA_022790615.1. Taxonomy (GTDB): domain Bacteria; phylum Bacillota; class Clostridia; order Lachnospirales; family Lachnospiraceae; genus V9D3004. Next base: position 11,980 of record JAAVXK010000082.1, on the reverse strand, counting down.
CGTAACTGTGTATTCCGAGCACATGCAGTTCGTCCGTACCGCACAGCCGCCTGCACCCGCCGTCAAGCTTAACAACTATATTCTTTCCGTCCTCAAGATATACCCCCTCATCCAATGTGTGCCTGCTGCTGAAATATATCACTCTTGCATTCACATGTTCAGCTTCCTTCCTCAGCACTTCATCCTCATAATTGAGTACTATCACGTCATCTTTCGTCTGGTTTTTTGCAATGTCCATCTTTGCCTTAATATAATTGTCCATCGTGTGGTGTCTGTTCAAATGGTCCGGCGTTATGTTGAGAACCGCGCTCACAAAAGGCCTGAACGACGATATAGTTTCAAGCTGGAAACTGCTCACCTCAAGTACCGAACATGACTCTTCATCTGTTTCTTTGGCAGTTTCGGTATATGGCAGTCCGATATTGCCCGCAACGAAGACTTTCCTTCCCGTCTTTTTCATTATATCGCCCATAAGCGCCGTTGTGGTCGTCTTTCCATTCGTGCCCGTTATCGCGGCAACCGTGCCCTTTTCATACATATATGCAAGCTCAACCTCGCCTATAATATGGATTCCCTTTTCACTGAAAGCGCGTATGGACGGAGCGTCAAGCGGTATGCCGGGACTTATTACACAATATTTTATTTCGGATAATATTTCCTCCGGCACAGAACCCGTGCACATTGACACGTCGGCGCCGTTTCCAAACATCTCCGTAAGACTGGTATCGTCAACCGTCTTCCCATCATCGTACAAAACAACCGAACAGCCTCCGCCAAGCAGAAGTTTTGCCGCCGCAATCCCGCTTTTTCCTACTCCTGCAACAAGTACCTTTTTACCCATATCAATATTTGACATAACTTATTCCTCCAAGCTAACCGCACTATCCTTTTCTATCCCAAGATAAGGCAGTATATTTTCAAACAGTTCCCCTATAACAGGCGCCGCTATCGTTCCTCCATAATAGATTCCCTGCGGTTCGTCGACCAGGACAAGGGCCATTACAGTCGGATTGTCGGCAGGTGCGAATCCAAGACACGACGCGATGTATTTGCCGTTTCTTCTTGGCAGTTTTTCGGAAGTCCCGGTCTTTCCACCTATATGAAATCCTTCCACGTAGGCCTTCTTTCCCGTCCCCTCGGACACAACCGCCTCGAGAAGACTTCGCATCGTCTGCGAGACCCCGTCGCTCACAACCCCGCTCTCACTCTCATATTGTATCTTTTCTATCCTGTCCGTCGCGTCGTCAACGATTCCCACTCCAAAATGCGGCACTACCGTATGACCGCCGTTAACAATTGACGACGCCGTCGCCATAAGACGAAGCGGCGTAATCTGGAATGACTGCCCAAACGAAACCGTCGCAAGCTCAACCGCTCCTACATTCTTCTGCTTATGAATGATTGTCCCTGCCTCACCGGGAAGGTCGACCCCGGTCTTGTAAAGTACTTTAAACCTGTCAAGGTATTTATAAAAATTATCTACGCCAAGCCTTGCCCCTATCGTGATAAACACGGGGTTGCACGAATTCATAATTCCCTGTTTGAACGTCTCGGCCCCATGTCCCCCAGCCTTGTGGCACCGAATCCTCCTGTCCTCAACGGTAATAAATCCAGGACACGAAAATGTATCGTCAAGCTTAACTACATTTTCCTCAAGCGCGGCCGCGGCAGTTATAATCTTAAATGTGGAACCCGGCTCATATGTATTGCTTATACAGGGATTGCGCCACATGGCGTTAAGCTCGTCAGAACTTAGTTTTTTACCGCTTTTATTTTCACTGCCGTCATCTTGTGCCGAACCGGCGCTATCCGTTTCAGGCGCCGTAAATGGATTGTTAAGGTCGAATTCCGGCGTCGTAACCATCGCGTATATTTCGCCGTTCTGCGGATTCATAACGATTATGCTGGCCGCCTTAGCCTGTTTCTGTTCCAGTACCTTTTTGGCGGCCTGCTCGGCATACTGTTGTATGTTAATGTCAAGCGAAAGAAGGAGTCCCTTTCCATTCACAGGTTCCTTTCTGTTTTCCGCCGCATTTTCTATCTCAATACCCCTGGCGTTTGTCAGCGTAAGTATGGCGCCGTCCTGTCCCTGGAGATATTTGTCGTATGTTACCTCAAGGCCTATAATTCCCTGATTGTCAGCCCCGGTAAATCCAATAACATGTGATGCGAGCGTGGAATACGGATAATATCTTTTATAATCTTCGTCGACCATAACGCCCGCGAGATTGTATTCTCTTATTATATCTGAAGTTTCCTTGGGAACATTTGATTTTACCTTCTCTCTGGAAGATATTTTCTCAACGCGTTTCCTGACATACTCGGTATCAAGCCCAAGCTCTTTTGAAAGTATCTCTATCACCCTCTCGGGCTCCTTGATCTGGCTGTGAATTACTGATATTGTCGAGACGGACACATTACCCGCAATTACAGTGCCGTTTCTGTCGTACAGAACGCCCCGCTTTGCCTTGACCGCCCTTTCCCTCTCATGAAGCTCCCTTGCTATTTCTCCGTAGTAATCGGCCTTGCATATCATAAGATATGACAGCCTGCATATAAGTACGACGGCCAGCGTTATAAACATAATAACAACAAATGCCATCCCGCGTTTTTGAAATGCTTTTACCCTGCCTTCCTTAGATAAATTAATGACAGACATATAATCCCCTTATATTCTTATCATTAAATTGTATTAATCTTCAACAAGTCCTATTCATGTACTGTTAAAGTCCCATATAAACAAGGAGGGTGCGGCAGCTTCACTGAGCCCCGCCGCCATCGTCAGAATTTCAGCCATCCGAACCGTTATTGTCCGAACTGTTATCATTCAAATCTCCATTATCTGAACCGCCATCTTGCGAACCAGCGTCTTCCGAACCACCATCTTGCGAACCACCATCTTGCGAACCACTGTCTTCCGGCGCCGCCGTGCTGTTCGGACTACTGTTATATATTCCTAAAAACGGAAATGTTTCTTTCATTATATCATGCGCAAACTCAGTGGCATAAGTCGAATGTGCCTGGTCTTCAACCTGGGGTCTGTCAATCAGCACATATATCGCTATCTCAGGCTCATCCACAGGTGCAAATCCCATGAATGAAACAATATAGTCTTTCTCGGACGTCTCACCGCCGCCGTCCTGACTTCTGGTTTCTCCCGTACCCGTTTTACCGCCTATGTCATATCCTTCTATTGCCGCGGGCTTTGCCGTTCCGTCAGTCACCGTATCCCGAAGCCAGTTTCTTATATAATCGCTTGTCTGTGTAGTTACAGTCTGCCTTACCATATTGCCGCGGTTTTTATATACCAAAGAACCTCCGGTAGTTCTTATCTCTCTCACTACATGGGGCTCATAATAGTACCCGCCGTTAATTAGAGAACAGAATGCCGACGCCATCTGTATCATTGTGACGCTCTGCGTCTGCCCAAAACAGCTTGTTGCAAGCTCAACCTTTCCAATTTTATCCCTGTCATGGGTAATTCCCCTCTCCTCTCCCGCAAGGTCTATACCCGTCTTTATGCCAAACCCATATACCTGGTTCACATATTTATAAAATGAATCCGCACCAAGTGAAAACGCCATTCGCATCAACGCGCAGTTACATGACTGCATTAACGCCTCTCTCGGCGTTATTGTTCCATGCTGAACCCTGTTGGCGCATCCTATAGTCCTGTCGCTGACCTGCATCTCACCCTCGCATACATATGTCGTTCCCGGCGCCGCCGCTTTCTCGTCAAGCGCCGCCGCAACTGTAAATGTCTTAAACGTCGAACCGGGTTCATACATATTACTTATACAGAAGTTTTTCCAAAGCTCGTTTCTTTTTTCACTCTTTTCAGAGTCCCCGAGAGCCGCTATCTCTTCCTTGGTATAATAAGCTTCAAGATTATCCGGATTATTAAGGTCATACACTTTATCAGAAGCCATAGCTATGATTTCACCGTTGTTAGGATTCATCATTATGACGGCTATATTTGATGCGCCCATGCTCTTTGAAAGTTTCTTTATCTTCTTTTCAACTATGGCCTGTACATTCGAATCTATGCTGGAAATAATCGTATTGCCGTCCGTCGCCGGCTTAACTGTCCGCTGAAGCTCAAGCTCCGAGTTATAGTAACCATATTCCCGTCCATAACTTCCAACAAGCTCGTTGTCATAATACGACTCTATTCCGACCGCTCCGTGTTCCCCCGCAACGAATCCTATCACGTCGCATGCCGTAGCGCCGAGCGGATATCGGCGTTTATATTTTTCCTCAAACCATGTGCCGGTAATAATCGGTACTGTCTCTTCTTTCTTCTTTTTTCTGTATTTCTCCTTTGCCTGCTCCTCTATTTCCTGGAACGGAGCAATCTCGTCTTCAGACATATCTTTTTTCAATATAAGATACTGTGATTCAGGATGCGCGGCAATTTCAGCCTCAATCTGCGTCCTGTCAAGCTGAAACGTATCCGCTATCGTCTGTAATGTAAACTCTTTATTGTCGGCGTCGTTAAGAATCGTCTTCGGAGACACGGCCAGATTGTATATTTTGACATTTACCGCAAGGGCCGTCCCGTTTCTGTCTGTAATTTCCCCTCTTCTGTATAAAATCGGATTGCTCACATAACTCTGCTGTGACAGCACGCGGCGGGCATATGTCTCTCCCTTTACTTCACTTACATAGTAAACCCTTGCAAGCAGCGCAATCATACTCGCAGACAATGCAAACAAAATTACCGTAAGCGTCGCTTTCATACTTCTACTGAATCTTTTTTTTTCCCTTTTGCTCCTCAAATCAACCAGTCCCTCTTAATCTTTGACTATATCATGTATACCCGCTCTCTATGGAATTATCCGTAAGTGTCGCAATCGCCGCCGCAAAGCGGCAAAATCCCATATTCGGCTGTGTGCATCACATTATATTGAACGGTCAGCTTTTTCAACCGCCAGTGTGCCGTACCGGATTATATCCGGCGAAACTCTGCCGGATATTCGTTCATCTGCAAGGCAGATTTTCGACGGCGCAGTGGTGACTACGGCTAGAAAATTAAGCGCAGCAGATGAGCGAATAGATAAGTGCGTTTACCTGAATATAATCTGGTCAGCACACTAATATAACACATTACTTTTCAGGTATATCTGAATACTGTATTATCCTGTCGCCCCTCTTATTTTCATACGAAAACTGTTTGTCAGGCTCCGCATGAATCATTCCAAGCTTCTTTGTCGCAATTTTATATATCTTACGCAAATCAACCGAGGAATCAATATTGTCATACGCCTCAATATTATCCGCCCTCATCTCCGCTATCTGCGATTCAAGCGCCGCTATGTCTTTTTCAGTAATAATTACATTGGAATAAATCATTATATAACTTATGCACATGTATAAGATTATGCCGATTGAAGCCATTGTTATTGTCACAGACAAAAAGCTTACCTTTTTTCTCTTAGAATATCTATGCCTTTTCCTTGTATTTCTCTCAACATCCGGCGTCCTTGGTCTTGCCCTGCCCGGATAATCTTCGTCTCTGTAGGGTATTTCAAGCGCCCTTGCGGCGCTGCCATCCGTATATTGTGAAAACTTTCTAATGTTGTCCGCCATGCCACTACCTCTCTGTCTTTCATACTATTCTTTCAAACACCCTGAGTTTTGCACTCTGCGCCCTGCTGTTGTATTCCAATTCTTCATCATCTGGCAATATGGGTTTTTTACTTATCACTTTACCTTTAGAAAGTCTTCCGCAAACACATACCGGGAAATCGGATGGACATACGCAGGGATTTTCACATTCCCTGAATATATTTTTCACAATTCTGTCTTCTAAAGAATGAAATGTTATAACACATATTCTTCCTTTATCATTAAGGATATCTATCATATCCCTAAGATTCTCCTCAAGAACCTTCAGCTCATCATTCAACTCAATTCTGATTGCCTGAAATGTTTTTTTTGCAGGATGTCCTGCTTTCCTAAGTTCCTTTGCGGGATAAGCGCTCTTTATAATATCTACAAGCTCTCCCGCGGTTTCTATTACGTGTCTCTCCCGCCTCCTTACGATGGCCCTCGCAATCTGCGGGGCAAACTTGTCCTCACCGTAATTCTTTATTATTTTTCTAAGTTCATTTTCCGTATAATCATTTACTATATCTTTAGCAGTAACAGCCATCCGGTCATCCATCCTCATATCAAGAGGCGCGTCTTCCTCACGATACGTAAATCCCCTCTGGGGATTATCCAGTTGATACGAAGACACCCCAAGGTCAAGAAGTATACCGTCTACCCCGTCAATATCCATTCCCCGCACTATCTCTTTCATAAAAGAATAGTTGCTTCTGACGATGGTTACCCTGTCGCCGTAAGTAGAAAGCCTCTCCTGTCCGGCTTCTATAGCGTCCTTATCCTGATCTATGGCTATTAACCGTCCTTTATCTGAAAGTCTGCCCGCAATATGAAATGAATGGCCGGCGCCTCCCATTGTACCGTCGACATAGATTCCGTCGGGATTAATATTAAGATTATCAATACATTCCCTGAGAAGCACTGACTTGTGCCTGAATTCAAACTTTTCTTCCGCCAATACATTCTCCTTTCAGGAACCATTTAGAATTGTATTCCAAATTCCGATAATCTCTCTGCTATGTCATCCATATCGCATATATTATCGTCTTCCCATCTTTCCCTGCTCCATACCTCTATCTTAGATAAAACTCCAACAAAGACAATATCTTTCGTGAGACCTGCATATTCACGCAGTTTCTGTGGTATAAGTATTCTTCCCTGCTTGTCCACCTCGCATCTTGCGGCTCTTGCAACAAAATGCCTGATGGTCTGCCGCGCCTCTTTCCGCAGTTCAGGCAGTTCACGGAGTTTCTCGGCAAATTTGAGCCACTCGTCATTTGAATATACACAAATACACCCATCAAAGCCCATCGTGAGCATAAAGGAATCACCCAGCTCTTCCCGGAACTTCGCAGGCATTATGACCCTGCCTTTCGCATCAAGCGAATGTGTATATTCTCCTGTGAACATATTCGCCATATCAACCACTTCTCATTCTTTCATGACACTTTCCACCACTCACTACCACTTTGCAATTTATTTTAGACCATTTCAGGGAATTAATCAAGAGAAAATTCATAAAGGCAAATAGCAAAACGTAACAAGGGGCCGCCGCAAAATACAGTAATTTCACAATATGATGTTAAAAGATGCACAATGCACACTTCATATTGTATAAACACTCTGTTTTGCAACAGCCCCAATTTTTTTATAAGGATATTTTTCGTATGTCGCAGGTTCGTTGACGTTATAATTCTATTCGACAGGAATATACACGTTATCTTGATAATCTGCTTTATTTGCCTATTTCTGCTATACGCAAATAAGCGAAATGGCGCCGAGTCAAATACCCCGCAGCAAGCTACGGGGCATGACTTGGCTTCTTTTTACCAAGTTCACCCCAAGGGGCGGGGTATTTGGTCTACGCTCTGCTTCGGTCCGCGCTGAACATCCACCGGATGTTCAGCGCCGTAGGTTGCGCAAGCTTGCGTTTGGGTCTGCACTTCGTTGCGGTCCGTCCTGAACAAGCGTCCACCGGACGCTTAGGACCGTTGCGTACGCGAGAATAAATTTCATACTGCAAGACGGCGGAAAATTTAACGAAGCAGACGCGCGAATAGGCAAGTGAGCCTGACTAATTATCAATGAAACAAAACATTAGGTATATAGTCATTATAACAGGAAACCTGCACCAATAATCACTCTATACATTGAATCGGAACAGAATAACATCCCCGTCCTGTACCACATACTCTTTTCCCTCTGAGCGTACCTGTCCTTTTTCTTTGGCTGCAAGAAGGCTTCCAAGCTTGGCAAGAGCATCATACGATACAACTTCGGCCCTGATAAATCCCCTCTCAAAGTCGGTATGTATCTTCCCTGCCGCCTGCGGCGCCTTAGTTCCTTTCTTTATAGTCCATGCCCTTGTCTCTGGTTCCCCGGAAGTAATATAACTTATCAGCCCAAGAAGCGAATAGCTTGCCTTTATAAGTTTTTCAAGACCTGATTCCTGAAGTCCAAGGTCCTCAAGAAACATTTTCTTCTCCTCATCGTCAAGCTCGGCAATCTCCTGCTCAATCTGCGCACATATTACAAATACTTCCGAGCCCTCCTCTTTTGCAAGCTCCCTCACCTTTGCAACTCCGTCATTGCCCGCCGCATCGTCGGCAAGCTCGTCCTCAGATACATTTGCCGCATATATTACCGGCTTTGATGTTAGTAAATTGTACTCAGCAAGCCACATCTCTTCATCCTCGTCAGCGGCCTCGTAATTTTTCGCCATCTTCCCGTCTTCAAGAAGCGCTTTCACCTTATTTTGAAAGTCATATTCTTTCGCAAGCTTTTTATCATTTTTTGCTCCTCTCGAGGTCTTGGCTATTCTCCTGTCAAGAACCTCAATATCGGAAAATATAAGCTCAAGATTGATTGTCTCAATATCGCGCAAAGGATTAATGTTCCCGTCTACGTGTACTATATTGGCGTCCTCAAAACACCTCACGACATGTACAATCGCGTCAACCTCACGTATATTTGACAGAAACTGATTGCCAAGCCCCTCGCCCTTTGAGGCGCCCTTTACAAGTCCCGCTATATCTACAAATTCAATAACGGCCGGAACTATTTTGGCGGAGTTATGCATTTTCGCAAGAACGTCAAGCCTCTCATCCGGCACCGGAACAACCCCTATGTTGGGGTCAATCGTACAAAACGGGTAGTTAGCCGATTCGGCTCCCGCCTTGGTGAGTGAATTAAAAAGTGTACTTTTGCCTACGTTAGGCAGGCCGACGATGCCTAATTTCATTTTTATATATACCTCCTTGAAAATGCCTTAAAACAGGCACTTTTCGTAATTTCTTTATTTCTTCGAGTACCAATCCGAGTACCAATTTCAGATGATTTTGAGCATTTTTTCAATGTTCTGTACTTCCTTTGCTTTTTCATCATCAGTTACATGAACATAAAGATTCATGGTAATGCCTATATTGGAGTGCCCCAAAATCATCTGTAGGGTCTTTGGCCGCATACCGTTTTCAATACAACGGGTAGCAAAAGTATGTCTTAGAACGTGCATGGAAAATCTTGGTATTCCCGCCTTGTCACAATAAAAAAACAGTTTGGTATCATATACACTGTTCTTAGTCGGCGTACCGTCCCGGCAAAGAAAAACGCTTTCCTTAAACTCTATCGGTCTGACTTTTAGTGATTTTAGCTTTTTCCTTTTGATTTTTCAGAATTTCAACCGCCTCCTGCGTCATCGGAACATCTCTAATGCTGTTCTTTGTCTTAGGTTCCCCAATCGTCAATGCTCGCATCTCTTTTGATTTCCGTCCGCTTGTGCATTTCACGCTTTTTGTCACTGGATTTTTGGCAAGCAGTTCATTCTCAACCGCACTATCAAACATAGCATACATAACAAGGCGACTATGCTCTATTACCGAATTTGCATATCTATCCGCCATTTAATTAAGTACATTCTGGCAATGCAATGGTTTTATATCCTTCAAGAGCATATCCCCAATCAGAGGCCTTATGTTCTTATCATAACGCTCTATAGTTTCTGCGTGTGTTAAATCGGATATTATCGCCTTTAACATTATCAATCCAGTAACGATACCATGCGTCCACTGTCAGATTCTCGCCTTGCAATACATTCCCATGCTCATCTTCAAACTGTGCGTCTGCAAGCCAATTCCTGCACTCTTGCAACTTTTTAAAATACTGCTGCCTGCGTTTCCCTAACTTGTCTGTAAACCTAGCTGTATATAGCCCATCTTTCTCCTGGCTTATGTCAACGCCCAATTCCTTTCCTCTTAAATCTTTTCCCATTGACAAATCTCCTTTCTTTCGTACCTTAAAAGAAAAGAGCCTTTGATACAGTAAGCATATAATACCATATAAAGGCTCATAAGTCCATATTATAACTCAATTACTTCTTCAAGATACTTTTCAAACTCTCTGCGTTTAATAAGTTTTCGCCGCCCTATATAAAGAACGAACGGGCAATTCGGTATTCTTGACATTTCTTCGATTTTATTTTGACCAATATTGCTATACGCTGCCGCTTCCTTAATCGTAAGGTTCAGTTTGTCCTTTGTTTTAATCTTGGAAAGTGTCGAATTACAAACAATATAATGTATTTACTTTGAATATACTTGTCCATATCAGCATACTTATAGCTCACTATATGTCTCAAATCAGCCTCAAAATTTTCTCACACTAAAATTCTACACCAACACTTTGAAAAGCCCTTACAGGTGAAATATCTGTCAATATTATTAGATATCAAAATAAGAAGTTTTGAATTTTTATTTTTTTGTATTGCTAACAGTTATACAATGGGATATAATAATATCAGCTCAAAATGAAAGGTGGTATTACTATGGCTACAAAAAGCGCAAATGTACTGGCTCGTGTTGAACCAAAAGTAAAAGAACAGGCAGAATCCATTATGTCACAACTCGGATTACCTGCTCCGTTGTAATCAATGCATTATATAAACAGATAATCATTACCAAAAGCATTCCTTTTTCCCTGTCACTGCCAAAAGAACCTGATACACTGGATTCCATGGCTACAGAAAAATTTAACTCCATTATGGAAACAGGATTAGCACAGGCTAAATCTAATCAGTCACGTCCTGTTGATGATGTATTTGCGGATTTAAGACAGGAGATACAATAATGGATAATACCTACACTGTAAAAATCAATTCTCAGGCGGAAGAACAGATACAGGAAATCATATAATATATTACACATGAATTAAAAGCCATTTTTGCCAATTCTTTATCAGTTTTTATTTTGGTATGGTCTCCATTTGAAGAAAATACCTCCGATACTGATTAGCATGAAATTTACTTCTTGATTCATTTGCTTTATTAGCTGCCTGTTCTTGAATTTTCTTCTTAAACTTGTCCATAACAGCTAATCTCTGAGCAAGTGGAAGATTACGCCTACCTAATTGTGTATTGATCATACAGATGACTATAAAAGAGATAATCTTAATGACTGTCTGAAAACACATAGAAAGAGTTGGACTATCATTTTCGGGTGGAATCGAATGTCTTGCCGTTAGACGATATGTGTTGGGGAATATTGTCATTTACTATATTTTGATTTATAATTAAAAAGGAGATTGGTTATGAAAAACAACAAAATACTAAAAGATCTTATTTTATTTACCATAATTCCATTTATAATTCCTTTTTTAGTTGAAATACCGGATACTCTTATTGATATAAAATTAAAATGGGCAGTAATTTTATTTTCTGGTATTTTAGATTTCTATTTTGCCTATAAATCTTTAATTGAAAAAGAAAAAGAGAATAGTATGGACTGGATACAAAAATCAATACGACATGCTTTTTCTGGTGCTCATGAAATAATTGAAAGAAAAAGAGATACCTTATCTCATGAAACAGAATTTAATAAAATTAATATTGCTAATGAAATTTTACCATATGATGTTCATTCACACATAAATGATATTTGTAAAGAGTTTAAAAGAGTTATATCCTTAATTACACAAATAAGTAATGAATTTATATCAGTTACTTTTATATATCGTTATTCTTATAATGGATGTAAAGAAAATGAAAAAATATGGAAATGGATTGGTGGAAGAGAGCCAATAGGGAAACTCCCACTAAATGATTTAATTAAAAAGGAAAATACCACATTTTATCAAATTATAAATGGGAATACATATTATATTTATAGTAATAATAAAAAAGAATTAGCAGAAGAAGGGAAATACTATTTAAGCAAAAGAGATCAAATGTATGATAATGTTGGTTCTGTGTTTAGTATTAAATTGGCATTCTTCTCTACCGTCTTCTGGAAAAGAGACTTGGAAATGCTTATACAGCCGGTCAGATTCTTGGAACGTTACGTTCCATGCAGATGACACTATTAAATACAGCCAGCGGATATAT
>JAAVXK010000021.1 GCA_022790615.1 Lachnospiraceae bacterium | reverse complement strand
CGACGGTAAAGCAGAAGTTATGGTAAGAACCGCTGACGGTACTGTTGACGGTCAGGGTAATGTTATCGGCGACCCTTCAAAGGGTGATACTTACGAGAACAGCTGGGCTTATCTTAACGGCGGTAAAAACTTGCAGGGTCCGCTGTATGTAACATGTTTTGAGGGCGCGACAGGTAAGGCTCTTGACACAATTGACTATTTCCCTCAGAATGCAGTTGGTTCGATGTCTACATGTTATTCATTCGGTGATGATTTCGGAAACCGTTCAGAAAGATATAACTCTACAATAGCTTATCTTGACGGTCAGACACCATCAGCTGTATTTGCAAGAGGATATTATTTCGGTAAGAATATTTCAAATCCTAACGGACGTACAGGCTGTGCCGCTTACAGCTTCAAAGGCGGCAAACTGAAGATGGACTGGTCATTTGATACAGCTGACAGTGATAAGAATGGTCTTATTGGTCAGGGTAACCACCAAATTGAAGCAGGCGATGTTGACGGCGATGGTAAGGATGAAATCCTTTACGGCGCTTTAACTTGGGACCAGGATGGTAAGGTTCTTTGGTGCACATATCAGGAACATGGTGATGCTATGCATCTTGGCGACTTTGACCCTACCAAAGAAGGTCTTGAATTTATGAAGGTTTATGAGGACTATTCTGCTGACAGTGATGTTTTTGATATAAAAGGTACTATACTTTCACAGTTCGTTACTCCGGATACAAAGATTCAGAACTCAAAAGCTGCCGCAGCAGGCGGTGCGCCTGAGGGACGTCATCAGTGGGGAAGTTCAATTCAGAACGCAAAGACAGGTGAGTTTTATCAAATCCACAATGGTATCAAGGATACGGGACGTGGTATGATTGCGAATATCGGTTACGGCGATTCGTGGTATGTAATGTGGGGTGCAGGTTCATCAGGTTACTGGGATAACAATGGTAACGAGCTTCCTGACTTAAAGGCTGCTATGAACGGCAGAATTTACTGGACAGGTGACCTTCAGGACGAATTGCAGGACCACAAGGGCGCAGGCAAAGAAATTACTATCACTAAATGGAATGATACAACAAAACAGTTTGATGAAATATTTGTAGGTGAAGGTTCACATTCTATCAACTCTACAAAGGGTAACCCGAATTTACAGGCTGACCTTTTAGGCGACTGGCGTGAGGAAATCGTTTCTTATGCAATCACAGGTGAAAAAGTTGAAAAGGAAAAGATGACAATTAAGGGTGACTGGGATAAAGATGTAGAAGTTGAAATGGACAAAACAGTTTACCAGTATTCATTGAGAATATTTGTAACACCGTATCCGACACAGTACAATTTCTATACACTTGCTCATGATGATATTTACAGAAACTCATCAGCGGCAGATACAAACTGTTACAACCAGCCTCCTCATATAAGCTGGTACATGAACGATGCAATTCCGAATTCACAGTATACAACTCAGCCTGCGGCAAATGTTAAGCTTGTTTCAAACGGATATACACCAAAGGCATTTGACGAGGCAGCTCTTCCGGAAGCAGGCGCAGTATCAACAGATATATTTAAGGATATTGCGGGACACTGGGGTAAGGCTTACATTGAGGAAATGAATAAAGCCGGCGTAATTAACGGTTATGAAGACGGAACCTTCAGACCTGACGGCACAGTAACAAAGGGTGAGTTTGCAACACTTATAGTAAATGCGCTTAAGCTTGATACAGCAGATGCAAGCGGTCACTGGGCAACTAAGTTTGTCAATGCCGCAAAGGCTGCTAATCTGATAGCAGATGATATTGCATTCGCAACCGACGCTGATTTGGATACTAAGATTACTCGTGAGGAAATGGCTTCAATGGTATCAAAAGCAGCGGCCTATAAGAAGGTAGAAGTTAAGGATGCTAAAGAACTTGCATTTACCGATAATGACAGTATTGCGGCTTGGGCAGCGGATGACGTTAAAAATGCTGTTGCTTTGGGCATTATAAACGGTATGGACGACGGTTCGTTCCAGCCTAAGGCTAATGCTACAAGAGCACAGGCAGCGACTATGCTTTCAATGCTTTATAAGTTATTCTAATCTGTAATTAAGAGGGCGCTTATGCGTCCTCTTTTTTGTTTTAAACTGCTTTACATATTTCCAAAAGTATGATAAAATAGCAGTAACAAGTATTTTATTTAGAGAGAAGGTTATATACAATGGGCTACTATTTTGACGACAGTTTAAGCATTAACGCCTATGAGGGTACAGACCCCAAAAAAATAATATCATCACTGGCATACAGATATGTAGGACAAAACTTGAAACACGGCCTTTATTACCGCGCATATACAAATAACGGAATTACACGTACAACCGATTATCGTTATATTGTTGATTTTAATAAAATATATCCGGAAAGTAAGGATAAGGATTGTGTATGGGCATTTACAAAATACTATTCCGGCGGTAAATCATCATTTGGCTGGGATATTAACTGCTTTGGTCCTATGACAATGTACGTGAACGGCAATGTCGTTTATAAATCCGATATATTTAAAGAGCGTTATTCTGAAACACCTACGCGCGTATTCGTAGATGTTGAGGAGGGCTGGAATGATATAAGGATTCAGTTCAAGAAAACTAAGGCGGGCTTTGGCGGTCAATTTGGAACATGGATAGGAAAATGGGATATGTATACTCTTATGCCTACCAAAGAACGTGACGGTCAGGAGGGCTTTGTATTTACTGAGCTTGTGGGCGATGATTATGTACCCGAGTTTGAAATCGGTATGAGCGAAAACGATTTTGATAAAAAGCTCTACCCTGTGAAGGACTGGTCGGAGGACGAGCTGAAAATGGGTCAGTTTGCCCGTATGTACGGTACCCCGTCAGGCCGTTATGCGGTAGGCTACACAAAAGCATTTTTTGACGATATAAAAGATACAAGTCATACGCTTACGCTTGATACAAAAGGTCCGGCTGAAGTGTATATAAATGAAAAAGAGGTATTCTCGACAAAAGGCGGCAAGGAAAGCTTTACAGTAGATTTACCGTTTGGTACTTACGATATATTTGTTAAATGTATGTGTGACGGAAATGATTGGGGTTACACTATGACATGTGACAGCGCAAAGCTTGAAAGTCCGGCAGGGGTTAAGGGTACGGACGATGTGTGGATGTATATGGGTACCTTCGGCGCGGATTTTGAATTTCCGTTTGAAGACGCGGCTGACATGAATCATGTAATAGATAACTCATATTGGAGAATTGACGCTCCTGACACATTTGTAAGACCGTATAATGAAAACGAGTATTTCGGTCATTGGAACTATCCGCTGGGGGTTACTCTTTACGGACTGCTTCACACGGCTATGCTTATCGGGGCGGAGGATTTAAAGCAGTATATCCGTGACCATGTTCAGCTGTGTATTGATACCTTTGATTATGCCTTGTGGGATAAGGAGCAATACGGCGGCGCAACGGGTATTCACAATCTGCTTACGAGCATTGACAGTCTTGACGACTGCGGCTCATTTGCGTCGATGATGCTTGAGGTTCATAAACAGCTTGGACTGCGTGATGTAAAAAAAGTTGCTGATTATGTAGGCGATTATATCTTCAATCATCAGTCAAGACTTGAGGACGGCGCATTTTTCCGTAAGGAAATGATGCACCATTTCCACAATCAGACAATGTGGGCAGATGATTTATATATGAGCGTACCGTTCCTGACAAGATATTATAAGTTTACGGGCGACCAGAAGTATGCTGATGATGCGGCAAATCAGTTCTTCGGCTTTAAAAAGCGTTTGTTCATGCCGGAGGAGAATATTATGTCGCATGTCTATGACTTTAAGTATGACACCAAGACAAATGTTCCTT
>JAAVXK010000071.1 GCA_022790615.1 Lachnospiraceae bacterium | reverse complement strand
GTCTATGCTTAAGATAATTGACAATCCGAAGCAGGACATACCTCTTGTTTCGGCGCTCAAATCCGTATATGCGGGAATGGACGAGTCCGAGCTGGCAGAGATAAGGCTGTGCGGAGGCGGCTGTATGTACGACGCGCTGTTATGTGCAAATGAAAAGAATAAGGACGGGGAGACGGCAAAAAAGATAAATGCATTTCTTGCTATGCTTAATGAGTTCAGGATGAAAGCCCCGTACATGAAAGTATACGAGCTAATAGAGGAGCTCATACAGACAAAAGATTTCGGACTGCATATGAAAGCGATGCCTGCCGGGGACAGACGGTGCGGCAATCTCAGAATGCTCACTGACAAGGCTATCGCATATGAAAAATCAGGGCGCGGCGGAATATTCGGATTCCTTCAGAGCATTGACAGGCTTAAGAAAGCGGACATAGACTTTGGCGAGGCTGAGAGAGATAACGGGGGACTTGGAGCAGTATCCATCATGAGCATACACAAGAGCAAGGGACTGGAATTTCCCGTAGTGATAGCGGCGGGTATGGGAAAAGGCTTCAACCTGACGGACATCAACAGCAGATTCCCGGTACACGCCGATATCGGGCCGGCTCCCGACATATACGATTACAACAGGAGGACGAGGAGAAAGACGCTGATTAAGAAGGCAGTGGGTCAGAAGATGTTGCGCGATTCTATCGGGGAGGAGTTAAGAGTCCTGTACGTTGCGCTCACAAGACCGGAAAATAAGCTGATTATTACAGGATATGTAAAGGATATGGAATCGTTTGTTAGAGACTGCTCCGTAAACGGTAACGCCTATTCGGCAATGACGTCAGTAAAATCAACATACCTAAGCTTTATAACGCCCGCGCTTATGAAGCATGGGGACTGGAAAACCGTCCGAAGCAATTACGGATTGGGCAAAGGCTGTACGGACATATGTTGCCTGTTTGACATAAAAATAGTGACGTCTGCCGACATAATACTTGGCGAGGGGGTTCGGGCGGCAGGTATGGCAGCGCGCAGAAACAGCCTTGCAAGACTGTCGAAGGAGATGCCGGAGACGGAGAAGACGCACAATATAGCCGCTCTGCTTAACGAGCAGAAAAATTACAGGTATCCTTTTGAGAATGAGTCGGCGTTTGCCATAAAGGTTTCCGTATCGGAAATGAAACGCCGTGACGGTATGCCTGAGGATGCGGATGCGGCCAGCGCGTCATGGCTGTCCTCCGAGGAGCCTGAATATATTCCCCGTTTTGCAAGGGATGAAAAAGATGTTCAGATGAGCGGCGCAGGCAGGGGAACGATGTACCATTCCCTCATGCAGTATATAGATTTGGATAATGTGCGCGAAAGAAAAGACGTAAAAAAACAGATGCAGGCTCTTGTAGAAAAGGGTGTGCTTGACGCCGGAGCGCTTGAAAAGAATATAATACATATAGACAGTATTTTGAAGTTTTGTAAAAGCGATATTGCTGACAGGATGAGAAGGGCGGAGAAGGCGGGCTCCCTGTACAGGGAGCAGCCGTTTGTCATGGGAGTGCCCGCCGTGATGATATATCCGGATAGCGGCAGCAGCGAGACAATTATTGTACAGGGAATTATAGACGTGTTTTTTGAGGAGGACGGGGAGATTGTTCTTCTCGATTATAAAACCGACAGATTGTCCTATGGAGATGAGGATAAGCTCGCAGAACGATATAATACGCAAATGGGCTGTTACGCGATGGCGGTAGAAAAGGCAATGGGAAAACCCGTAAAAGAGGCCGTGCTTTATTCCTTTTCTCTTGACAAGGCTGTAAGCGCAGACATTCATTCTTATAAAAGTGATACAAGTAATTAATTCCGCCAGAGCGTGTTTGAAAATTGCTTTCTGCCAGATGCGTTTCACACTTTGTGGGAGATTTGTGCCAAATGAGGGAAGCGTAGCGGGCTACGTTGACTGAATTTGGACGTTCCAAACGCATCCAACCGGACTCATACATTTGCTAAATTCGCGTTTATGTGTTCCTGCGTCTGCTTACACAGCCGGTTTTTGCGAATGTAGTAGGAATACAGGAATAAATTACAGCCGCACAGGCAGAAAATATTTTGAGGTGTGATATGACGGATGAAAAAATGACGGAAAAAAGATTGGCGGAGCTTGCGAACAGGGCGTATGACGGCGGCTATTACACATATACGCCGTTTCTTGGGCTGGCGGAGATTCACATACTTGAGACCGCAAAAAGAACCTGCAGGGAACTGTCAGGCATAAAGGTATATTTATACGGGGGTGCGGATGGCTGCGAGAGGGTTATAGCGGCATTTGGAGATGAGGAGGCTTTCGGTTATCCGCCCGAATTTCCAATCAGCTGCATAAAGATTGAACCGCTGATGCAAAAGTTCGCCGATAATCTGACACACAGGGATTTTCTCGGAAGTATTATGAATCTTGGGTTGGAGCGCGAGGTTATAGGCGACATAGTAGTTAAAGAAAATATCGGTTATGTATTCTGCCTTGCGGGTATGGCGGCATACATTATAGATAATATTACAAGGATAAAGCATACCAGTGTTACGTGCACGGTTTCCGATTATGTGCCGGAAGTTATGGCGGATGCGTCGCTCATAAACATACAGGTTTCTTCTGTAAGAATAGACGCGTGCGTCGCTAAGGTGTATAAGATTTCAAGAGGGGACGCCGGTTCCCTTATAAAAGGCAGAAGAGTATATGTAAACGGAGTTTTGTGTGAGAACGGCAGTTATACGCTGAAAACGGACGATGTCGTCTCCGTGAGGGGGCGCGGGAGGTTTGAGTTTCGCGGCATTGAAAAAAGCAACAGAAAGGGAAATTTAACTTTAAGTATATTGAAACTATAAATAATGTTTATTTAATTGTAAAATACATTAATTTATGTTAATATTTTATCAACTGAATGACAGCATCTACATCAAAAGAGGATGGTTATATGTTCGATAACGGCTATAAAACCCTGGCGCTCATGATAAGCGGCGTCTCAGGAATATTTCAGCGGGAGCTGAGCCAGTATTTTCAACAATATGCAAAGAAGAAAGGGTATAATCTGGCTGTATTTTCTTCCTTTATAGGATATGAGACAAACAGGGAATACTTAAAGGGCGAATCAAATATTGTTAATCTCCCGCCATATGAAAGATTTGACGGTCTTGTTGTCGTGCCCGATACTTTCAGGGACAGGACGTTGAGAGAAAGCGTATTGAAAAACATTTCGGAGAGATGTACATGTCCTGTCGTAAGTATACGGTCTGACAAAGAAGACTTTTACAGTGTCAATACAGATAATGATTTGGCTATGGAGGGCATGATAAAGCATTTTATTGAAGACCACCATATGAAAAAGATTGCGTTTCTCAGCGGTACAAAAGGACATCCTGACGCGGTGGTAAGGCTTGAATGTTATAAAAGAGTTATGAAACAATATAATCTTCCGGTTGAGGAAGGCATGATATACCACGGCAATTTCTGGGATGATTTGGGAGAGGAATATTTTGATTATTTTCTGGAAAAAGACAGGAAAGACTGGCCCGAAGCGATTGTGTGTGCAAATGATTATATGGCTATAGCTCTGTGTAACGAATGTCTTAAAAGAGGGGTATCCGTACCGGAAGATTTGGCGGTATCGGGTTTTGATAATATATACATGTCGGAGACATGTTATCCTCCGCTTACTACTATCGGAGTTAGCACAAAGGGCATGGTTGAAATGGCTGTCAGTATTATAGAGGATGTTAACGCCGGAAAAGACGTACCAAAGAAATCTTTTGCTCCAACGGAAATAATACGCAGGAATTCATGTGGTTGCAAAGTCCTTACAGTAAAAAATCTTATAGATTCCGTAAGTACGGTGCGAAAGGAATACGACGATGTGTATTCCGGCCTGTACCAGAACACGTATACGTCGGTAGACCTTGAGAGAATGAGCGATTATGAAAATATGCGGAGTCATATGGATGTTCTCTATTCGGGAAACAGTAAGATTAAGGATTTATATATATGTACGTGCGAAAAAGGGAATGACGGCGACAAATGTATTACCCCGGTAAAGGAGGGGTATACGGACACTATGAGAAGCATCTATTCGATACGCAACAGGCAATATGTAGATAACGTGTCGTTTGACACTAAAAATCTTATTCCGAAGGATGCTTTAGAGAGTGGGGAGTCTGTTCAGTTTACTTTTTCAGCGCTGCATTATCTTGACGCTACATACGGTTATGTGGCGCATGCATACATAGACAACGTATGCCACAGCCGGGTATTTCATAACTGGGTGGTAATGGTAGGCAATGCAATGGAGAGTATACGGGTGAAAAAAGAGCTAAGTTCTTCCGTTGCGAGACTGAATGATTTGTATATTAAGGAGTCAATGACGAATCTATATAACAGACGCGGCTTTGAGCAGATTTCGTTGGAGATATACAAAAAGGCTCTTGATAATGACAAGGAATTTGCCCTGATAGAGATGGACATGGATAACCTTAAGAAAATAAATGACACATACGGACATGCGGCCGGAGACGAGGCAATTGAGACGATTGCGAAGGTTCTTAAGTCTGTTTCGGGCAGCAGGGAGGTATGTTCCAGGGTCGGCGGAGACGAATTCTGGATAATTGCTTACGACTATACTGCCAGGCAGCTTGAAGACTACATCAGCAGATTTTATGAAAACCTGGACGCCGAGAATCAATCCGGGCAGCGAATTTACGATATATCAATGAGCTACGGCGGAATGATATGCAGGCCTACAAGTGAATATACAATGGATAAGCTGATGAGCATAGTAGATGCCAGAATGTACAAAAACAAACAGGAACACAAAGCGAGGGCGAGATAAAAGGATAGGGGGCAATTGCCCCGCGGTTTTTGTGTTTTGCATTTTAACAATCTTCAGACACATATTATAATGTAGGTAAAGAAAAAGAGATTGCATTTATACTAAAAAAAGAGTATTCTTTAGTGTAGAATTATTATCGTATAATTACATTCAATATTGACTAAGGAAGGTGTAACATTATGTTTGGAAAACTGATTCAGATTTTAAAGGACAGCCCGAAAACTATAGTATTTACGGAGGGAAGCGACCCTAGAATACTTGAGGCTTCGTCCAGAATACTGGCAAGTGATTTTCTTAAGCCGATTCTTGTCGGTAACGTGGATGAAATAAAAAATGCCGCTAAGGAGAGCGGGTTCAATATTGACGGCGCGACTATAATTGACCCGGCAGATTTTGACCGGATGGAAGAGATGATAGACTTATTCTGCGAGATACGAAAAAGTAAGGGAGTTACGAGGGAAGATGCCGCAAAGATGCTTTCGCAGGCTAATTACTTTGGTACGATGCTTGTGAAAATGGGACTTGCAGACGCACTCTTAGGAGGAGCTACATACTCGACGGCCGATACTGTGAGGCCGGCCCTCCAGATTATTAAGACAAAGCCCGGCAATACAATTGTATCTTCCTGCTTTATACTTGTCAGGAGCAGGGCTACCGGTGAGAACGAAGTGATTGCAATGGGAGACTGCGCAATTAATATCAAACCTACGGAGGACCAGCTTGTTGAAATTGCGGCTGAGACAATCAAATGTGCGAGGACGTTTGGAATTGAACCTAAGACGGCGTTCTTAAGTTATTCGACGCTTGGCTCCGGAAAAGGAGAGGATGTTGACAAGATGCGTAACGCTTGCGCCAAGGCGAAAGAGCTTATGCCGGATGAGGCTATTGACGGTGAACTTCAGTTTGACGCCGCCGTGGCTCCTGCCGTTGCAAGGACAAAATGTCCGGAGTCACCGGTTGCAGGATATGCCAATACATTCATTTTCCCTGACATTAATGCCGGAAATATCGGTTATAAGATTGCACAGAGACTTGGAGGTTTTGAGGCGTACGGTCCTGTCCTTCTCGGACTTAACGCACCGATTAATGACCTGTCGCGCGGATGTAATGCGGCTGAAGTATATTCGATGGCCATTATTACCGCCGCCCTTGCATAAAAGGCGGGGGATTGGCATCGTCGTGTATGTTAATTTGTTTCGTAAGAAGCTGCCTCAGCTGCCGCAAAGAAAGATTGGGGAAGTTCGGCATTGATTGAAATATATATTTATGACATGAAGAAACTTGGCGATAAGAAAGAATATGAATACCGTCTTTCGCAGGCTTCCGAATACAGGCGCAAAAAGGCCCAAAGCGGAAGAAATATTGAAAATATTGCTTCCGCCGCAGTTTTAGACGAGGCTTTTTCCGCTCACGGCTTCAGGGAAAAGGATGCGGAATTCATTTACGGACAATACGGCAAGCCTTATATAAGGGAAAACAGCATATATTTTAATCTGTCGCATTCAGGAGAATACGCGGTATGTGCAGTCAGCGACAGGGAAGTCGGTATTGACATACAGAAAAAAGGCGTTCTTAAAATGAAAGTAGCCAAACGGTTTTTTACGGAAAATGAGTGTAACTATATACTTGGTGAATCTGACGGCGAGAAGGCGGCTGATAGGTTTTACAGACTCTGGGCGCTTAAAGAGAGCTTTGTAAAAGCTGTAGGAATGGGGATGAACCTGCCGCTTGGAAGCTTTGAGATTATTCCTGAAAAAAAGGCGCGGGTAATTCATACGTTTAATGAGAAGAAGTATGAATTTGCAGAAAAGGATATAGACGACTATAAGCTTGCAGTCTGTACCGAATGCTGAGCGTTATACTTATAATGAAATTAATTTGCTATTTCTTTTTTATTGCATTCTATGTTATTACAATCAAATAAAAAAGCAACCGCCCACACAAGGTGGGTTGGCCTTATGATAAAGTAGAAATTCCACCCTGTCACCCGGTCAAAGTTTGGGGTGGTTTTTCTATGTATAGTTTTTTACAATACGTAACATCACTTCTATTCTGCCGGAATGAGGTCGCCTTCCCCTGTAACACAGCTTCTTTATATATTAAAATAACAAAAGACGTGCCGCATTACAATATTTGAAGTTTTTTTATAGGTTTGTGTCGTCAGTTTGACGGTTGCTACATAATAGGATAGCTGATATAATAAAAGATGTATGAAACATAATGTTAGGAGAAAAAATATGGTTTATGACAACATTCTTGACGCGATGGGCAACACGCCGATGATTAAGCTTGGACGTATGGTTGACGGGGATTGTGCGGACGTGTACGTCAAATTCGAGGGGCTTAATGTCGGAGGCTCAATTAAATCGAGGACGGCATACAATATGATACTGGAAGCTGAAAAACAGGGTATTATAAAGCCGGAAACAATAATCGTCGAGCCGACGAGCGGTAATCAGGGAATAGGCCTTGCGCTTGTCGGAGCTGTGCGCGGTTACAAAGTAGTTATTATAATGCCTGATTCAGTAAGCGAAGAACGGCGAAAACTTGTCGAGCATTACGGGGCCGAGGTAATACTTGTCCATGATGACGGCGATATTGGAAAAGCCATTGAAGAATGTCTGAACACGGCGCTGAGGATGCAGGAGGAGAATCCGGATGTGTACGTTCCGCAGCAGTTCGAGAATCCGGCAAATCCTCTTGTACATAAGTACCATACGGGCGTTGAGATATTAGAGCAGATGGGAAGGCCGATTCATGGATTCTGTTCCGGAATAGGAACCGGGGGTACGATAAGCGGAATAGGCGAGGTGCTTAAGGCACAGAACCCTGATATAGAGATATGGGCGGTCGAACCTGAAAATGCCGCGATTCTTGCAGGAGGCAATATTGGCACACACCTTCAGATGGGAATAGGAGACGGGCTTATTCCAGATAATCTTAACATGGATATATACAGCGATATATTTATAGTTACGGATGAGCAGGCTCTGCAGTCTGCAAAGGAGCTTGCCTCAAAAGAGGGGATAATGTGCGGAATATCAAGCGGAACGAACGTGTATGCGGCAATAAAGCTTGCTAAGAAGCTTGGCAAGGGTAAAACTGTTGTGACAGTCCTGCCAGATACGGCGGAGAGGTATTTCAGTACGCCGTTGTTTGAATGACAGCGTTATATAAAAGTGTTAAAAAAGATAGGAGATATACAAAATGAGTGATATTCAGGTCAGAATCATGCCGACAGAAGTAAAGAAGATAGAATTTGAGGCGCCGTCAAAGGTTTTTGCTAATCAGCCGCTTAATCTTGAGGTGGGCACGAACACAAAAGTTTTACTTAATATGGCGGAGCCGCTTATGGCTTTGGTAGAAATTGAATTTACGGTTACTGCAAAGGAAGATGAAAAATTTAGGCTGATAACGCACACCGTAACCGGCGTAACGGTAAGCAGCTTTATTGACAATCTTGACGATGTTATAATGAAACAATATGCCCCGAGTATTATTCTTGCGGCAAATGAAAAATTTAAACAGGTTGCGTCTGTCACGGGAATTAATCTCAGGCTTCCAAACATGACGTTTCCATATAATGGATAGTCTTGGCGGGTATTTTTTTAACTGTAAAATTATTTAAACATATTTGATGATAACGTTGAATTTATTAATTGCAATTATAGGAATAGCGCATGAAAATCACGCATATGCCGGGGTGAATAAAAATATTATTGTCAGATTTAAATAATATATAAAAATAT
>JAAVXK010000110.1 GCA_022790615.1 Lachnospiraceae bacterium | reverse complement strand
CCCGTTTTTCTGTTCCGGTATAATATCGTAATCAAGCATAAATGTTTTGTCAGGACCGAGATAGCTTTCTTTCAAAGCCTTATTGCTTATGACAAGCCTTTCAACGCCGAGCCCGGCATGCATTCCGTATATTCTGACCGTATGTATTCCGGCGGTCATGTACTCGGTCGATTCGGAAACATGTATGTTGTTCATAATTCCGTCTTTCCATCTGTTGTCGCCGTCCGCGGCATACGAAATATATTTGCCGTCCGGCAGCGAATTAACGCTCTGTATATAGCCGTCGTCAACCTGTATTCCGTAAAATAACTCTACAGGTACATATCCCCATCCCGACGGTTTAAATATGTTGTTCGTTGTCGTCGTGTACGCGGTAAACGTGTAATCGCCGTCTTCGTCCACATAGACCCTGTACTCCATATACGGCGCATTTACAGGCTCCTCATACTCCGTAACAGTTCTGACATTGTTTCCAACCTTTACCTCGTATGTTTCTCCGGTCCTCTCGGTGAAGCTCTCCGTCACCGGAAACATTTTCATGGCTGATTTGTATCTGCCGTATCCGTTGATACACGACCAGGACACGCCGTTTTGCGAGCTCACACTACTAATATACTCGTCTCCGTCAATCGTAACGACGTCGTTACTTTCAAAATGCGTTCCTATTCCTTTACTTTTATATTCCGTATAAGATGTGTTAACGATAAGCTTTACAGTCTGGCCGTTACCCTTTACAACAACGGTTCCGGTCTTTTCCGAGCGCACCCTGCTCCAGTCAACCGATATATAGAAGTACGCCGCATCCTTTACTGTTCCCCCGTTTACAATCTGCTTTCCCTCTTTATCGGTAATCTGTATCCAGTCCGCAAGCGTGCCGACGGTATATGCATATTCGTCCGTTCCGCCGTTTCCCATTGTCACACAATACCTCTGCTTTACGGTGTTTGTAAACAAAGGAAGTTCAGCCTTGCCCGTCTCATATGCCGTTCCATCACCGTCAAACGACACAAGCATCTTCGCCTCTGACGGAAGCTCTATGTTGCTGCCCTCCGGATAACTCCATCCCTTTGAATCCCATGTCACAAAACCTACATGAGGCGAGGACATCATTTTTTTCCACTTGCCTTCTGACATCGTATTGTTGTAATAATCCGTCAGCTCCTTGTCGTATTCAACGCATTCGTCCACATATGCGGCGTAAATGTTTGCGAGGGAGCTGTTCTGTTTTGCATAGTAATCGTTCAGCGATTTGAATATCATCATCCGCGTCACGTTCGCGGTCGCAACCGCCTGATAATATACAATCTGATAATACGCGTCATCCCAGTCCGTATTCTTAAAGTAGTTGTCATACAAATAATTGGCGTTATCAATTGTCCTGTTACAAAGATTCAGGACCTCCTGCGCCTCGTTGTAGTTAACATTGCTGTAAAGCGTAGGTTTAACAAACTCAGCCTTACGGTATGTACTTATTTTAAGGAAGTCGGACACACACTCCGCCGTCTTCGCCGCAACATCGTCAGGGCAGTTTGCCGCACCACCGAGCTGTTTTTGCAGCCACTGTTTTTTGTACGTCTCAGCCGTGTTCTGTTTTCCCCATTTTTCCATGTCGTATGCAATATCCATAGCATAATTGATTTCCATCTCAAGAGGTTTTACATCACCGACGTTTACAACCCATATATTTCTTACATTGTAATCATACGCCATCGTGAGCTGATCCCATATGTGTTCCAGCTGTGTG
This sequence comes from Lachnospiraceae bacterium, assembly GCA_022790615.1. Lineage (GTDB taxonomy): Bacteria > Bacillota > Clostridia > Lachnospirales > Lachnospiraceae > V9D3004. Next base: position 3,190 of record JAAVXK010000110.1, on the reverse strand, counting down.
GAACTGACCCACTCGTATGCGCCGCTTCCGACATGCCCGTCAAGATGATAGTAAAGTCCCCATCCTGCGGCACGGTTGCGCACGCTCTCCTCGGGAAGCGAGCGGACATTGCCGTAGTTATCGTCCGTCAGCATAATTGTCACGTCATCCAGACCTTCCCACACATTGAGACCTTCTATGCTTCCGTCGTCAGGGCCATAGTAGTATTCCTCATTTTCACTATAAGGAATATATATTTTAAGCGCATCCTTTGTTTTTGCATCCGGATTGTCAGCAACATAATTATCAACAATCGCATTCTGGTCTGAAATAATTCTTTTGAGAAGGTCTATATTATACTGTACGCCTCCTTTCAGGGCGCTGTCGCCCTCGCCGCGCATACCCATAGTAATCGTGTTTTCAAAATTACCGTTTCGCTCTATTCCCTTTTCCCAGAACTTATATATCGCCTCGCTGTTCTTGTCATAATCCCATGCATTGCTCGTGCCATAGTTTTTATATATTCTCTGCCACTCGACGCCCGCACGGTGGCACGCCTCGTGATGCGAGGTTCCCATGCACACGCCGTATGCGTCGGCAAGTACGGCATTTGCAAGCTTGAATTCCTTTCCCTCGTCCGAGAAACTGTTCCCCCACATCGCCGGCCACAGATAATTTGCCTTCATACGAATTATCAGCTCAAATATATGCTCGTAACATTTTTCGTTCAGGCCGCCAAACGCGGTTCCTGCCCATCCCGTAAACGAAGGCGACTCGTCGTTGATGAAAAATCCGCGGTATTTTACGGACGGTTCTTTCGCAAGGTATTTGTCGGCCTGATTGAACTCAAGCAGCGACGAATCAAGCCAAACGGCCGAATATTTCTCGGGAACCGCGTCGGCCATGTATACCCACGCCGATACCCCTATGTGCTCCGAGATGTTGAACAGACCGTACATGGCTCCTCTTTTGTTTGAACCGGTAATCACAAGAGCGTTTGCCACGCCGCCATAGCCGCATGAAGCCAGAACGTCCCCGCCCACAAACTGCATCTGGTAACAGTCCCATTTTGGCGCTCCGTTCTTATATAGTCCCGATACGTCTATCGCTCCTCTCGCGATAAGTGTGTCGATAACCTCGTTATTACCGATTGTGCCCGCAATAATTACATTGCCTGACAGTTCGGACGCGTCCGTCACAACGTCCGCGTCTCTTCCGGTGACAAGACCTACGTCCTTTGCAAATGTCCCTGCTATTATCTCGAGTCCGCAATAACCTTTGCCGCCGCTCTCGCTGAACTCTTCCCTCGCCGTATCCACATATACCTTGGCGGAACCGGCCCCGTCTGACAGCAGGAATCCACCCGGACTGCCGAGCGTCTGAGACATGTTCATTTTTGTAAATCCTCCACTTTCAGGCGTATTTTTTGCCAACGCTGTCGAATCATTCACACAATAACTTCCCATAGATAACAACATTGCAAGAATCAGTAACACAGCTAATGCTTTTTTCTTCATCTTACATCTTCCTTTCTTAGTCCTTTTTAATAATGAATAATGTCTGTGACATTTTCTCATACTCCATCCATAACTGTGAAGTTTCAAATATTTTCGCCCTTACGCCTGCAATCCACTCTTATATGAGCAAAACGCGGATACTTAAGCACACCCGGAAGCGCGAGTTTTGCGAATATGGAGTCAGATTGAAAATATCTACTTCATGTTTTCATATATGTGCGCATTATATATGAATAAATGTCAGTGGCTGCCCCTTAACTTGAAGTATATTATATTGTCGTGATATAATCATTGCAAATATACTTGCAAATATTGCGCGAACATATAATTTTTAGTAAGGGGAGTATTACATGAATAGTAAATATAATTGTCTTGGAGATATATGCAGTTTACTTGCAGAAGTTACCTGTTATCACAGAATAACAACCGATTTCGTCACCGGACATAATCCTCCTTACCACAGACATGACGTATATGAAATTTACCTGTTTATACGAGGAAATGCTAAAATGTATATAGAGCAGAACTGTTATAAGTTTTCACCGGGTGATTTTATTGTCATAGGACCTGATAAACTCCACAGAAATATCGTAACTGACAATACTCCTTATGAACGTATCGGAATATACTTCCCAGAAAACATTCTTAAGACTCTTTCTTCAGAACAAACCGACCTTGCAGACCTTTTCAGGTTACGGTCGCATGACAACAGCGGTATTATTCGGTTGTCATCATATAATCTTAAAGAATATATAAGAATTACGGACAGATACATTCAAACCCGGAACTCCAACGAATCCGGCTGCGAACTCATGAGCCTGTGCATAATGATGGAACTTTTACTGCTTACAAACAGGCTTTATGGAATATCTAAAACGAAAAAATATGATAATATAATGCCGCGCATAGTAATCGACTCCATGAAATACATCGACGAAAACATTAACTCTGAGCTTACCCTTGACAAAATCAGCGTCTCAATTAATTACAGCCCCAACTACATAAGCTCAGAATTTAAAAAACATACTGGGCTTTCTCTGAGGGAATACATACTCGACAAGAGAATCGAGTATGCGAAAAAACTGCTTGTGGAAGGAAAAAATGTATCCGACGCGTGCCTTCTGTCAGGCTTCAACGATTACTCCAATTTCATCAGGAGCTTTAAGAAGAAGACCGGCATTTCACCGGGGCATTACACAAAACCGGACAGATAGCAGGTGTTGTGTAGAAAACGTGGAATATCCGGCCTTTGCACCGGCCGGATATTCCGAATCTTTCTTTTATAATACCGCACGCCGCAAAGCGGCAATTTTCCTTTTTGCGTCTGTGTGCATATTGTTATACTAAGCCTAAGTCTTCTCGACGCTCAGTATAATGATTTTAGTTCACACACAGGAACTTCTTATATTTCTTTGCCTGCTTCTTCGGCGCCGTCACGGTCGCATTTTTGTAGATTCCCGAAAATGCGTCTTTTCCAACCTTCTTAAGTTTCCCCGATTGGATTTTAATCTTTTTTAAAGCGGCACAGCCCTTAAATGCCCTTTTTCCTATCGTTCTGATATTACTTCCGATTGTGACGCTTTTCAGTTTCTTACAGTTTTTAAACGCTCCTGCTTCTATATGGGTCACTTTCAGTTTACATTCCCTGATTTTTACATTTGACTGTATCACGGCCTTTTTAACTGTCTTCTTTG
>JAAVXK010000100.1 GCA_022790615.1 Lachnospiraceae bacterium | reverse complement strand
GGAATTGTTATGTACTTTTTAATTCCTGCAGTAATTGTTATTGCTATAATTTTTCTCCTAATCTTTCACTGGAGGAAAAAGAAAATCATCAAAAAGCTCTGTCTGATGTCAGTACATGAAAAATGCTGCCTGCTTAACGAACTTGTTGAGCCATTCGGCTATTGCTACAATCGGAAGCAGGATGTCTTTACAAGTACAACAGACGCATGGCAGAAAAAATTCGGCTACGGCGAAATATACGATAAGCTGGCCCCGTTCGGAAACATGATATTTGACTGCCAGCCCGTTTATTTTGATTATGCCGGAAAAACATGGCTGATTGAATTCTGGAAAGGACAGTACGGCATCAACACCGGAAGCGAAATCGGCGTATACCACGCGGACGGCATCATCCCTTTGAAAAAACGGAAAAAAACAATGTATGCCGCAGCAGCGGAGGATGAGTATCTTGAAATGCGAACGGAACTCATACGAAAAGGCAGACCTATCGCTGATTTGAGCGCCAGGCACTGGTGGCTTACAATATTTAAAATGGGATGTTTTTCAAGACCGGGAGATTTGGAGCTTAAAATATTTATTGATTTTCCAAATCAGGAAATGCGAGAGTCTTTCGTTGACGCGCTTATTGAAACCGGCTGCTGTCCCGACGCAATCTGTACCAATTGTAACGCCGTATCGTTTACATTCCGTGCATCAAAACGCAAACGCAACATTTTCAAAAGGCTCTACCGCGGATATGTACAGTTGTTGAACCGTCTGTTATGTAAGCTGTACCTCTTTGTCACAAGACCGTTCAAATGTACCTACGACAGGCTTTTATACCTGTACTTCTACCTGCCGTTTATATTCAGGCGCATGCTTAGGCTCAGGCACCACAGACGTCACAAAAAACACGCACGCAGGAGAGGGTGAACAAAATGGGCTGCCGGAATCGTTTAAACAAATCCTTTGAAAACGCCCCGGTTCTTCCGATGGGTCCTAACTACAACTACGTACTATTCAGCGACTGCCACCGCGGTAACGGAACACACAACGATAATTTCCTCAAGAACCAGCATCTGTATTTTGCCGCGCTCAAGCACTATTACGGGAAGGGCTTTACCTACATCGAGCTCGGAGACGGTGACGAACTTTGGGAAAATCGCAGAATGGCGCAGATTAAAGAGATTCACAGCGACGTATTCTGGCAGCTCTCCCGTTTTTATAAAGATAATCGGCTTTATATGATATACGGAAACCACGATATCGTAAAAAAATACCAGTCGTTTATGAGAAAGAGATATTCCACTTTCTTTTGCACCGAACATCAGTGCGACAGGCCGCTTTTTCCGGATATACAATTTTATGCGGGAATTATACTGAGAAATGAAAATCTGGGCGAGAGCCTGTATCTTACGCACGGCCATCAGGCCTCGCTTTTAAACTCGACGCTCTGGCCGATAAACTGTTTTTTGGTCCGTTACGTCTGGAAGCCGCTTGAACAGACCGGCATCCTTGACCCGACCAGCGCGGCCAAAAACTATACGAGAAAGCAAAAATCCGAAAATCTCCTCGAAGCATGGGCAAAGGAACAGGGGCAGATACTGATTACCGGACATACGCACCGCCCCATGATGTGTACCGACTCCTCTCCTTACGCAAATACCGGAAGCAGCGTGCATCCGAGGTGTATTACCTGCATTGAGGTATGCGGAAATACCCTGATTCTCGTAAAGTGGAATACGGAGGTCGGTTATAACAACTACCTTTATGTGGAGCGCACCGAACTTGCATGTTATAATCTTAACGAAAAAACGGAGCGTAAGATTAAATTTTAATATAACAAAACGGAGACAGGGCAATCGCTTAAAATTGTAATTGAGCCAATTATAATTTTAAGCGATTGCCCTGAAACTGAAAATTATTTTATTGCTTTTTTTTTAAATATGGAATATTCTATACTTTATATGATAAATAATTACTGTATGCTAGATAAAACGACATCTCATATATGATATGCCGAAAAAGGAGGCTGTAATATAATGATAAAGATAGAATGTGCGGAGAGTTTGACCGCGCATAATGCTAATTTTATATATAAAAACGATAATTCGCATGAATGGTGGCTGCTCATACAGACGCATTCAACGACCTGTTTCTACATTGACGGTGAAGAAATAATAATGCCCGAAAATACGGCAATATTATATCCTCCGCATTCGGAGATCATGTATAGAGCCTACAATAACGAGCCTTTCAGCGACGACTGGGTTCGTTTTTTCACTGACGAGACGTTTGTAACAAACGGTATGATACCTACGGCTACGCCGTTTAAGACAATGCAGTCAGATTTTATAAGCCAGATTATTTATCTCTTATCCGCGGAAAACTTTTTTGAAAACAAGAACAAAGAACTTACAATACAGTCGCTTATGCACATTTTATTTTACAAGTTAAATGAATCGCTTGCAAGCAAGACCGATGATTTCAGGACGCTGGCTTTATACCAGCTGCACCAAAACATAAAAAATAATCCGGCATTTCCGTGGACCATATCATACATGGCAAAGCAGTTATATGTCTGTCCAAGACTTCTGCACAAGTTCTACTATGATGAATTTGGAATATCATGTATGCAGGATGTAATCAAAAATAGAATCCTTCTTGCAAAAAAACAGCTTGCCGGAACGGAAAATTCAATAAAGAAAATAGCGAACTTGTGCGGTTACTCTAATACCGAGCATTTCAGCAGGCAGTTCAAAAAAGAGACGGGCATGTCGCCAAAACAGTACCGGGAGAATCTTTGATTCTTCCGGTAACTTTATCTTAATCATGTTATCTCATCTCACCGTGAAAAAATCCCTTGACATAGTCTTTTTAAAGTTATATATTAAAAACATACCAACTGTACTATTCATAATATAACAGTTGGTATACATAGTACTTTTATGACAGCATACCATAATAGTATGATACTATTGAACACTTTAGCAAACGGGAAAAGAGGTGAATTATTTGATAAATATCAATTACATGTCGCGCACACCGGTCTATGAGCAGATAATTGAACAGATTGAAAATTATGTGCTGGTCGGAATATACAAGTCCGGTGACAAGCTCCAGTCAGTAAGAAGCCTTTCCATTGAGCTGTCAATTAATCCAAATACAATCCAAAAGGCCTATTCGGAGCTTGACAGGAGGGGAATAACATCATCCGTTCCGGGCCGGGGCTCATTTATTTCGGAAAACGCACTCAGCATATTGAAGGAACACGGCAGGAATATGCTCTCCCAGCTTACGGAACTCTTAGAAAGACTTATCATTGCCGGTATCGGCTACGATGAGATTATCGCGTGCGTCGACGATGCCTTCAAACAGAAAGACTGAACCGGCACGTCCGAATGAGCGCCCATGCAAATATAATTTTAGGAGGATAAACAATTTATGATAAAGACATATAATCTTACGAAACAATTTGAAGATTTTACCGCGCTTTCCGACGTAAGCTGCTCCATTCCAAAAGGCTGCATATACGGAATGGTCGGTTCGAACGGAGCGGGAAAATCAACTTTTTTAAGACTCATCACAGGGGTATATAAGGCGGACTCCGGTAAAATATACATTGACGACTGCCCGCTCTATGAAAATTCCGACGTCAAAAAAAGAATATGCTACGTACCGGACGAGTTATATTTTCTTCCATCATCGAACATGAAGCGAATGGCGCAGTTCTACAAGTCCGTATATGAAAGTTTTGACATGGAGCGGTTTACAGTCCTTACAGCGCAGTTTGGCCTTAACCCTGACAAAAATATAAACACATTCTCAAAAGGAATGAAAAGACAGGTGGCAATCATACTCGCCCTGTCGTCAAAGCCCGATTATCTTTTTTTTGACGAGACATTTGACGGACTTGACCCGGTTATGCGTAACCTCGTCAAGGGGCTTATATGCAGGAAACTCAGGAATATACGAAAAGCCATTCCTTCAGTCGGTATACTTTTTCTTACAAACATACTGATTATAACAGGTTTGTATGTGATTACGACTACCCAGCTGAACTATACGCCGTCCGGTGGCAAAATAGAATATATCACGCTTCCGCAGGATGAATCCATATCAATGTACTATGAACCGACATATTTCAAACGAATACTTGAAAATTACAAGATTAGCGAACCTGCCCTCGTCAATTTTGTTTCGGAAAAACTTTCCGATACCGTAAAACACTGTAAAAACGACGATGCATATAATAATTTCTACAGGGATGATTACAGCTTAATTACCGTCGGAATAAAATCAGGGATATTCATAAAATACAGGACTCTTTGCATACCTGATGAGGAATATAATATGTTTTATAATATTTTATATTCGAATGAAGAAATTAAAAAGATATTTACCAATCTTCCCGAATATGACCGATGTTCGTCACTTATTGAAATAACGGAACCGATTGACGAAAAGAATTCGGAGGAATTGTATAACTCACTTAGGGAGGAACTAAAATCAGTAGAACCGGTAAAATGGGCTGATCTTGTGAATATGCAGAGTTCGCCTATTAATACCACGCTGCAGACAATCATTAACGACGAATTAACATATACCTCCATTCCGCTGACTACTTTGACGCCAAAAACCTTACTGTCATATATTAATACCGTCAATTCTTCAGTGACAAAAGAAGACGCCGCCCAAATAGCGAATCTTATAGAAACGACGGATAAAAACAAAAACGACGGTATTTCCAATAAGGATACAGGCTATGCAATTGACATACATGTATTTTCCGACGATTGTAACGCGATAGAATCCTTCTGCAGTATAGGTGCGGATGATGACGAGGAAGCCGACGAATCAACTCCCGTTGAAATCTATGAAGCAATCCAATCGTCCGGTGAGGAGCCGGATTATGATTATACGGAATATATCGGAGATATAGACTACGATAACCGAAAACTTCTGGCATCTGTAGACGACCCGTCCGAAATCATCAATTTTGTAAAAGATTGTTTTAACAATCCCGCAAATATTGAATCACCGGGTACGGAAGGCTTGAAGCTTATAGCAATCAATTGTTGGGGATTTGATTATTCGTTCAACGAGGCTGCGCAAAAAGAAGACTACTATTCAACAAACGACATTAATGAGACTGTGTATGTCCTTGTAGAATCTGATAAAATTGAACGATTCATCGAGGCCCACCGTGCGGGGGAACCCGATGCCCCGCAGCAAAACTGACGGCGCATGACGTAGTTCCTTTTTATCTTCAGATGCAGCCGCCGGATAACCCTTTTTAACGGTTATCTGGCGTTGACTGCCTCTTTCATATTTCTTACAAATTCTTCAACGTACGGCACGCATTGTTTTTTATACCTGGCTATTATTTTAATAATAGCGCTCCCGACAATAACGCCGTCGGAATTAGCGGCCATGTCTTTCGCAGTCTCCGTATCGGATATGCCGAAACCAACGGCGCACGGTATATCCTTAACATCTTTTACCCGTCTTATCATTTTGCCTACATCGGTTGTTATCTCGGAACGTGTTCCCGTAACCCCCAGCGACGAAACACAATACATAAACCCTTGTGCATCACGCGCTATACTCTCTATTCTGTCTTCAGACGTAGGCGCTATCAGAGAAATAAAATCAATCCCGTACTGCCTGCAAAACGGTGCAAATTCGTCTTTTTCCTCATACGGTATATCCGGTACGATAAGACCGTCCATGCCGGTCTCTTTACAGACGGATATGAATGTTTCTGAGCCGTACGAAAATACTACGTTTGCATAAGTCATGAAAACAAGCGGAATATCCGACTTCTTCCTTATTCTCCTTACCATATCGAAAACCTTGTCCGTCGTAACCCTTTCCTTACCTGAAAGGGCGCGTATGTTGGCTTCCTGAATAACCGGGCCTTCAGCCGTAGGGTCAGAGAACGGAATCCCAAGCTCTATAATGTCCGCGCCTGCGCCCGCCATCGCATACACTAGTTTCTCAGTCGTGTCAAGGTCAGGGTCCCCGCACGTTATAAATGGTATAAATGTCTTTTTGTCCCTGAATGCGTCTGTAATCCTACTCATGAATATCCTCCCCCCTGTAGCGGGCAATCGCCGCACAGTCCTTATCTCCCCGTCCGGAAATATTAATTACAATTATTTTGTCTGTTCCCATGGAAGGCGCAATTTTCATTGCGTGAGCAACCGCATGCGCACTCTCGATGGCCGGAATGATTCCCTCCGTCCGCGACAGATACTCGAATGCCTCGACGGCTTCCTCATCAGTCACAGCTGCATACTCGGCCCTTCCCGTATCATGCAGATATGCATGTTCAGGCCCGATTCCGGGATAATCAAGCCCCGCCGATATCGAATATACCGGCGCAATCTGTCCGTATTCATCCTGGCAGAAATATGATTTCATGCCGTGGAATATTCCCGTTCTTCCAACATGAATCGTTGCGGCCGTCTCAAAAGTGTCAACTCCCTTTCCCGCAGCCTCGCAGCCTATAAGCCTTACATCCTTATCATCTATAAAGTGATAAAAAGCTCCCATTGCATTGGAACCGCCTCCAACGCATGCGATAACTGCGTCGGGAAGCGTACCTTCCTTCTCCATAAGCTGCGACTTAATCTCCCTGCTTATGACCGACTGAAAATCGCGTACCATCTCCGGAAACGGGTAAGGACCCATAACAGAACCGAGTACATAATGCGTGTCGTCGATTCTTGTCGTCCATTCCCGGAATGTTTCCGATACGGCGTCTTTAAGCGTCGCCGTGCCCGAATCAACCACGTGTACCTTTGCGCCGAGCAGCCGCATCCTGTACACGTTAAGGGCCTGCCTCACCGTGTCCTCTTTTCCCATGAATACTTCGCATTCCATATCCATCATAGCCGCGACCGTTGCCGTCGCCACGCCGTGCTGCCCCGCGCCCGTCTCGGCAATGACTCTCGTCTTACCCATACGCTTTGCAAGAAGCATCTGCCCGATTACGTTGTTAATCTTATGTGAGCCCGTATGGTTTAAGTCCTCCCTTTTCAGGTATATTTTGGCCCCGCCGAGCGCTTCTGTCATGCGCTTCGCATAATAAAGTCTGCTGGGCCTTCCCGCATATTCATTTAACATAGCCGTAAGCTCCCTGTTAAACGCAGGGTCATCCTTATACTTTCTGTAGGCGGCGTCAACCTCATTTACCGCATTCATAAGCGTCTCCGGTATATACATGCCGCCATGAACTCCAAATCTTCCCTTAGACATCTCTAATCCTCCTGACAATATCAATCATTTTATCTCTATCTTTATACCCTCCGGTCTCGATTCCGGTGCTTATGTCGATTCCGTAAGGGCTTAGAGCCGCCGCGCCGCAGACGTTTTCAGCATGAATGCCGCCTGCAAGGAAAAACGGCTTTTGCTCCTCCATTTGTATTGCGCGGTATGCGCTGTCAACAATATCCCATCGAAACGTCTCCCCGGTCCCGCCGTAAGTTCCCTCGATATAAGCGTCAAACAAAAGATAATCCGCTTCCAGCTTATGCGCCCTCGTTATATCTTCTTTCGCGGCAACCCTTACGGCTTTAATGACCTCGCATCCGGTCATTCTCTTTAACTTTAATATATAATCGTTGTCCTCGCTGCCGTGAAGCTGCGCGATATTGATAATCCCTTCGTTTAACATGTCTGACACAACGGTAACGTCTTCATCTACAAATACCCCGACGGCCTTAATCTTATCAGACAGCTTTTTTCTGAATCTTACCGCCATATCACGCGATATTTTTCTCTTCGTTCCCGCAAAAACAAATCCTGCATAATCCGGCTGCGCCTCATTGGCATATGCAATATCACATTCACGCGTCATTCCGCACAGCTTAACTTTAATAGAGTTCAATTATATCTCCTCCTTATATGCCGTCTTCAAACTATGCCATATAACCCGGTCAGTACGCTATCTGCCTTTTAACTCTTTAAGCATACGCTTCTTATCGCCGCTTCTCATAAGCGTCTCGCCTATAAGTACCGCGTCGGCGCCGTTTCTAATTAGCCTTTCTATGTCCTTCGGCGTCTTGATTCCGCTCTCCGAGACAAATACGGTTTCGGGCGGCACAAGCTTTCTTAAACGTACCGAGTTGTCAACGTCAACTTCAAATGTCTTCAGATTACGGTTATTTACGCCTATAATCTTCGCTCCGGCATAAAGCGCATCTTCTATCTCCCGCTCGTCATGCGCCTCGACAAGGGCGGATAAACCTAACGCGCGTGCGATAGTTCTATATTCCGTAAGCCGCTGTCTGTCAAGCAGGGAACAAATAAGAAGTATGGCCGACGCCCCGATGGCCTTTGCCTGATATATCATATACTCGTCAATGACAAAATCCTTCCTTAAAACGGGGATACGTACCGTTTTCGTTATGTCCTCTAGATACTTATCGCTCCCCTTAAAATAATAGGGCTCTGTAAGGCATGATATTGCGTCCGCTCCGGCCTCCTCATATTCTCTTGCTATTTCGGTATACGGAAAATGCTCAGCAATCACTCCCTTGGAGGGAGACGCTCTTTTGACCTCGCATATAAAGGAGATTCCGTCTCCCTTTAACGCCCTGTAAAATGAAAAGTCATCTGATACCGGAAGCGATTCGGCCACCCTCCTCATTTCGGACAGGGGAAATAATTTTTCTTCTTCCCTTATTCGCTTTACTGTTCTTTCTGCTATCTCATCTAATATCATAAACATACTGCCTTTCGTAACACGATTCTTCGCCTAAATATCACGTTTCATTCCCTAGAGCGTGTTATGCGGCTCCGGCGGAACATGCCTTTACAAATCTCTCCATCTGCGCATATGCCTCGCCGCTGTCGATTGCATGTGCGGCAAGCCTTACTCCTTCCTCAATCGTAATCTGCTTCGCTATATGAAGCGCCGCCCCTGCATTAAGAAGAACGGCATTTCGCTTCGCTCCCCTGTCCCCTCTCAATATACTTCTTAGTATCTCCGCATTTTCCGCAGGCAGTCCGCCCGTCAATTCGGATTTGTCATATGACTGGAAGCCAAACTGTTCCGGAGATATCTCATATCTCGAAATCTTTCCGTCTGTCATCTCAACGACTGACGTCGGCGCGCACACGGATATCTCGTCAAGGCCGTCTTTTCCATGGACGACCATCGCCCTCGTGACGCCGATATTATACAATACCCTTGCCATAGGTTCCATTAGCTCCTCAGAATATACGCCGAGAAGCTGGTAATTATTATACGCCGGATTCGAAAGCGGCCCAAGTATGTTGAATACTGTAGGAACGCCTATTTCCTTTCTCACCGGAGCTACATATTTCATTGCGGAGTGGTATTTCTGCGCAAACATGAAACACATATTCGTCTCTTTCAGAATCTGTTCATTCCTCCCCGGCTCAATCATAAGATTGCAGCCCATCGCCTCAAGACAGTCGGCCGCACCGCATTTACTTGACGCGGCCCGGTTGCCGTGCTTCGCCACACGTACGCCCGCCGCACTGACGACAAATGCGGACGCGGTAGATATATTGAATGTGTTCGACCTGTCTCCGCCGGTACCCACAATCTCCAGCACATCCATGTCGCCCCTGTCAACCTTTGCGGCAAACTTTCTCATACTGTCCGCGCATGCAGATATTTCTTCCACCGTCTCGCCCTTAACGTGAAGCGCAATGAGAAATGCGGACGTCTGCGCCTGCGTCGCCTCGCCTCTCATAATCTCGTCCATCACAATTCCCGCTTCCTCGCCTGTTATATTATCACCATTCATTAATTTGCTTATTGCTTCCCTTATCATAATTATACCCGCCTTTCTATTCTGTTTAATAATCATTTCGTTTGATTTCTTTGTCTTACAAAGCTCCAACTATTCATTCATATATCTGTAAGCGTTTTTTGAGAGGTTATCTTCAGGAAATTCTCTACTATCCTTTTTCCGTACGGTGTAAGTATCGACTCCGGATGGAACTGTACGCCGTATATCGGGTAATCTGTATGCTCCACCGCCATAACCTCACCGTCGGATGCCGTGGCGGTAACCCGGAGCTCATCCGGTATTGTTTCCCTTACAGCCGCCAGCGAGTGATATCTTGCCGCCTCCATCGTATCCCCGATTCCATCGAATAACCTGCTGTTACTGTCAACCGTAATGACGGACATTTTCCCGTGCATAAGTTTTTTCGCGTATCCCACTTTCGCGCCGAACACCTCGCATATAGCCTGATGCCCAAGACATACGCCGAGTATCGGAAGCTTCCCCTTAAAATACTCTATAACTTCCTCGCATATTCCCGCATCCGCGGGTTTCCCGGGTCCCGGGGACAATAGGATGTGCGAGGGTGCAAGCTTTTCGATTCCTCCCATATCCGTTCCGTCGTTCCTTATGACAGTTATGTCCTCGGTTAAAGCGCCGACAAGCTGGTAGAGGTTATACGAAAAACTGTCATAATTATCAATCAGAAGTACCATGTCTACCCCTCCATTTCCTGTGACTGTTCTATGGCCGACATTACGGCCGCCGCCTTGTTAATACACTCCCTGTATTCCTTTTCCGGAACACTGTCCGCAACGATTCCCGCCCCCGACCTTACGAATACTTTTCCATTTTTCTTATACGCAATCCTAATAGCTATGCATGTGTCAAGGTTTCCCGTAAAATCCAGATAACCGATTGCGCCGCCGTATATTCCCCGTTTGTTGTCCTCCAGTTCGTTAATAATCTCACACGCCCTTATTTTAGGCGCTCCCGACAAAGTCCCTGCCGGAAGTACCGCGTCTACCGCGTCAATCGCTTCCTTATCCTCCCTTATCGTACCTCTAACTGTAGAACCTATGTGCATCACGTGCGAGAATCTCTCCACCGACATATATTTTTCAACCTCAACCGAACCGAATCTGCTTATTCTTCCGAGGTCGTTGCGTCCAAGGTCTACAAGCATATTATGTTCGGAACATTCCTTTTCATCCGAAAGCAGTTCTCTCTCAAGCTCGTTATCCTCCGCTTCGTCAGCTCCTCTCTTTCTCGTTCCCGCAAGCGGAAACGTGTGCAAAACGCCGTTCTCAAGTTTTACAAGCGTCTCTGGCGAGGCCCCTGCAACTTCTATATCATCCCCGCTGAAATAAAACATATACGGCGACGGATTCAGTGTCCTTAATGTTCTGTACGTATCGAGCAGACTTCCCTCAAAATCAGCCTCCAGCCTGTTTGACAAAACCACCTGGAATATATCGCCTTCGTGAATATATGTCTTTGCCCTCTCAACCATCTTACAAAAGGATTCTTCATCAAATAACGCCCTGTAATCCGACATAATCTTTCCGCAATCCGTTTTCTCCTCCTCGCCGTATTTTATAAGATTAATTATGTGTTCTATCTCCTGTACGGCTTTTATATAATTCTCCTCAAAATTCTCAACCGGAGCGTTAACGATAACAATCATCTTTTGCTTTATATTGTCAAACGCTATCACCTTGTCAAACAGCATCAAATCAACATCATGAAATCCCTCTTCGTCCTTAGCATCAAGTTTAAGTTTAGGCTCGCCATACTTTATAAAGTCGTAAGCAAAATATCCGACAAAGCCTCCTGTAAATGAAGGCATCCCCTCAATTTTAGGGCTTACATATTCCTTCAACATCTTCCTTATGAATTCACCCGGATGTCCCGTTTTCTCCTCAGTTATAATCCTGCCTTCAATATCCTTAACTTTAAGATTACCATTCAGGCATGTGACACAAAGTTTCGGCCTGTAACCGAGAAAAGTATATCTGCCCCATCGCTCCTGATTCTCCACGCTTTCAAGCATATAGCAGTGTCCGTCAGCTTTTTTCAGTTTCCTTAAAACCTGTATCGGAGTTATAAAATCCGAATAGATTTCCCTGCTCACAGGAATCATCCTGTAGTCGTTTACATAGCTTCGCGCTTCTGTTAATGTTGGTTTAACCATATCTTCTCCTCCTTTACCGGGGTTAAGTTTAAGTTCACTTTCAACTAACCTTGAGGGGAGTTCCGCCGGAGTGCGAATACAACTAACTACATATCGCGCGAGTGCGCATCCTTTGCGGAGCGCTTTTTATATAATAGGAAATTGCAAAGCAGTTTCCTATTATATAAAAAAAGTCCCTGACAAATATAAAATATCTGTCAAGGACGGATTGTTAAACTCCGCGGTGCCACCTTGATTCACAGCGTAAAAAACGCTGCGCACTTTATGAATACCATCATATTCATTGCAACTAACGTGTGCGTTACGTCATGGAATACTCGGATAAACTATCCTTTGACCATGCCCTCGGTGGTCCATTTGCAATACTGCGTTCTGCAGGGTTCTCAGCATCCCCCGCTCTCTGTGAGTGCACATATAACGTTATCTCCACGTCATCGGTTTAAGTGAACACTATTTAATTTGATAACTATTATACTCTGCACAAACGAAATGTCAAGTGGTTTTTAGTTTATTTATTATATTAATTATTTTTTAAACTTATTTATAATATTTTAACCAATTTTAAATATTAATATTTTTCTTATTCATTTTAATTCGTTAATTATTTGTTTGATAATCCTCGCTACAAACCCTCTTCCGGGTTCCATTGTCACAACAGAATCCTTAACATAAAACAGCCGGATTACATATACGGACAAATAGGCGACGATAAAGATAATCATAACCGCATTTCTAATACGGACCGGAATACGTTTCCAAAGCAATAATACTATGATTATTACCGGCAGCGTGAAAAATAGCGGATGGTAATAAAACGCGCTCCTAAAGTTAAAATGAAAACATTCAATAACGGCCCTTGTCATTCCACAGCCGGGACATGATACTCCGGTCATATACTTTATGGGACATCCTATGCCAAGAATATAGGCTGCCAATATTAGCAGCCCTGTAATTAACAACATTATTATATTGCTGTTCTTGTTTCTCATCATATTTTACCGTACATTAGTAAGCAGCAACCTTATTGAGTTCTGTCTGGATAAGGCAGTATGTAACAATAGCAAGACCGAAAATATTGAGTACGAGGTAAAGTATACCTGTATTATCCTCGCGTCTTTCCCCAGACCTCTCACGTATGGCATTAACCTTCGAACCGGCCGTGTATGCCCAATATATTCCATATATACCACAAGTTATAATTGTGAGAAGGAATACAGTAACACCCGAAGTGTCTTCCGGAGTTCCGGCGGCAACATTAAGGTCATCGACCATGCCGATATACCATACAATTCCATATATACCGCATGTTACAATTGATAAAATAATGCTGATGACGATATCTCTCTTCTTGATAGGAGCCGTATAACGTCCACCGTAACCGCCGTTGCCCGACTGGTTGTAACCGTTGTTATAACCATTATTGTTATAACCATTGTTATTAAAGCCATTGTTGTTAAAACCATTGTTGTCCGGCTGGTTCATGGTACTGTTGGAAGCGCTTTTATTTACGGCGCCACAATTGGGACAGAACTTATCCCCATCCTGATATTCGTAACCACATGAACTGCACTTCATAAAAAAATCCCCCTTTAAAGTATTTAATAAAATATATTTATAGAAGTCGTCATAACCTCCCATAAATCTTATGAAAACATTTTTGCTATCTTTTCCCTGACCGCAGCTACAACATTGCCGTAATCGTTCTCGGAATACGCAACTTCTTCTTTGAAAGACTTATCCCTTGCACTGATTTCAACCACCCCGCTGCTACAGTTTCTTGGGCTTACAACTATTCTGACCGGACATCCAAGAAGGTCGGCGTCGGCAAACATAGCGCCATTGCTCATCTTCCTGTCGTCATACACGACTTCCACCCCTGCTTCATTGAGAGCGCTGTATATTCCATCCGCAATATCTTTAACCTTTTCATCCTTTGTAATACTGAGCGCGCATATATGAACATGCCATGGCGCAACGGATATTGGCCATATAGGTCCGTAATCATCGTGGTGCTTCTCCAGTATGCATGCGGCAAGTCTGCCCACGCCGATTCCATAACATCCCATAATAGGGGTCTTAAGTGTCCCGTCGTTATCCTGATATGTCATATTCATGGAATCTGTGTATTTTTTACCGAGCTTGAATATATTACCAACCTCGATTCCACGCTTAACGGCAATCGACGGTTTGCCGCACACCGGGCATATATCTCCGTCAACACTCTTCGAAACGTCGACAAATACCGTACCGCACGGCAGGTCACGCGCCGCCGACATTCCCTTATAGTGCATATCAACCTCGTTCGCACCGCATACAAGCTGCCTGGCTCCCTCTAACGACTTGTCATATATCACTTCTGCTTTGGCGTCAAGTTCAACCGGCCCTATGAAGCCCGCAACGATTCCGCTGTCCGCCGTAATCTCCGCTGCCGTGTGGACGTCGCAGCCGAGATAATTGCAAAGCTTCGTCTCGTTAACTTCCCTGTCTCCACGTAAGAAGACTATAACATAACTGTCGTCTTCATTTTTACAGTATACTACAGCCTTACATGTATCTTTCTCCGAAACGGACAGATATCCGCACAAGTCGTCTATAGTCTTACAGTCGGGAGTCTCAACCAACATAAGTTCGGAATCTTCTTTATCATCCTGTATTATAATACAGTCCGACGCCTCGACATTCGCTTTGTAATCACAGTTCTGACATATGGCAATCGAATCCTCCCCGATATCTGCGAGGAAGATAAATTCATGCGCTCCGCTTCCGCCCATCATACCGGTATCGGATTTTACTGATATGACTTCCGGAAGCCCTACCCTTGCATATATTTTGTTATAGCTATCAAGGCAGCGCTCATAATAGCTGTCCAGACACTCTGCAGACGTATGGAACGAATAGGCATCCTTCATAGTGAATTCACGTACTCTGACAAGTCCGCCCCTGCTTCTTGGCTCGTCGCGGAACTTAGTCTGAATCTGGTATATCATAAATGGATAGTCGTTATAAGAGGAAGCTACATCTCTTGCCAAGTGTACGGCCGCCTCCTCGTGCGTCATACCAAGTACAAGCTTTGAACCGCTTCTGTCAGTGAATCTCGCCATCTCGCTTCCGACAGTATAATATCTGTCGGACTCTTCCCATATGGAAGAAGGCATAACTACCGGAAACTGTACTTCCTGTCCGTCTATTTTATCCATCTCTTCCCGGATTATATTCTCAATTTTGCGGCACACTCTCTTGCCGGGCATAAACAGCGAGTATATTCCGCTTGACATCTGTTTGATGTAGCCCCCCCTAACCATAAAAGTGTGATTTGCCGTTGTACATTCCGACGGAGTCTGCTTCATGCGCTCTCCAAGTAACTGACTTAATCTCATAACATCCTATCTCCTAACATTTTATCTCTTTACCCACCAAATTAATACTATAAATCTCCCACATAAAAAACTACAAGACGCTTACCTATTATAACTTAATAAACCTGACAAGTCAAATACCTAAGACATTATTTGTTTCCTGTTATTTGCTTCATGATGCCTCTTCTTATCCGCATACATTCTGTTATCCGCTTCCTTAACCATGTCGGCAATACAAGGATATACACCCTCGCTGTATGAAGCGGCTCCGAAACTGTAATCAATCTTTATATTTCCAGCCAGACGGATACTGTCCGAGGCTGACGAAACTTTTTCAATCCGTTCATTAAATACCGTTTCGTTCTCATTGAGCATAATAACTATGAATTCGTCTCCGCCCGTCCTGAATATATTACCGCAGTCTTTAAATATATCTTTCAGGACGCCTGCGAGGGCGCATATGAGTTCATCTCCGGCCGCATGTCCCAAAGTATCATTCGTCATTTTTAGCGAGTTCAGGTCAAATACGGCGCAGCATATATTATCATAATCATTCTTTGAGGCTTCAAGCCTTTTACATAACCTTTCATAAGCATTGCGGTTACTAAGCCCCGTAGCCATATCTGTAAGCGCCATCTCCCGATACAGGTCATAGCGCTGAAGCTCCCTGTTAACCTTATTGTATTTTTTTAGTATGAAAAATAATTCAAAGCACAGGAAGAAAATAATACCTATTTTCAGCAGCATTCCCGAACGTATATTAGCCCTGAGATAGTGCATTCCAACATCGAGCGCCGAGAACACCACAAGCGGTATTATTGATACTGTAATCTCAAACTTGTATTCGTCAATTATCTCACGTCTCGCATAAAGACAGTATAAAAATGCCGCCGTCGTTATTATAAGCACTATATGGTTAAATGGCAACATTTCCCGCAGACTTCTTATATTCAGGAGCGATAACGTCTCCTCGGCTAATATGTTCAGTATATTAAAATGCAAAAGTACATTCACAATTACTTTACTTGTACCGGTAAAAACAGACATAAGCAGCATAAGCACAGGCAGCATCAAAACCATAAGACTGTTAAACTCTATGAGGTACAGTATATAGTCAATGTCAAATAACACGCGTACCCACTCAATCCTTGCCATCATATATGTGCCGCTGAACAGTGAAAAAAGGCCCGTTGACAAAATGTTAATATTCATATATTTTACGTTAAACCTTATAAACGCGCCTATCATGACAAGAAATGCGCCCACCACTGTAATAATTAACAGAAATGCCGTATCAAACATATTGTCAATAAAAAGACGCCTTACAATATCCCCTTTATCTCCAAGATAAGGAACTGTTATCCTGAACTTTCCAATGTCAAGATGCGGTTTATATTCAATTGTAATAGTTGTTCCGGCCAGCTTTTCCGGCAAATCAACTATAACATATACCATGCCCGGTACCTGGCGGCTTCTCTTGTCACATCTGTAATAGAGCTCCCCGTCAAGATATATGTCAAAATTACAGTAATAGGAAACCAGATACAAATCATGCGCAATATCCGGCATATCTGTATGAAATGTACGCGATATCTTAAAATCCTTCCTATCAGGATTACTGAAAGCATACGGAAGCGATACAGGCTTTGACTCGCCGTCAAAGCTGTACATCCATCCGTCGCCTAATTCTTTATATTCGTGATAAACCTGTTTATCTGCATTATCAGCAGTCATCATAGAAAAAAACATTATCAAAACAGCAAAGCATATTGCTATCAGAGCAGCTTTCCTGATGTCATAGTTCATCCTGTCATTACCTCCACTAACCCTATATACAGCAGCCCGATATCCTTAATATGCTGCGGTGTCTGCCCTGCGAAGACCCAATTGCAGGCAAGCTTGCAATTGGGTCTTCGCGCGAGATATTTGACTTAGTCTAACGAAAACATACCGCGCCTCATGATAAACATATTACGATAGCCCCTGAGAGGAATTTTGGTATTCTTATCCTTGCCATACCGCATTATTACCTGTATCTGTATTGCAAACTCATTCCTGTTATCAAGGGCGCCAAACGGCTTATCTGCGTCGCCATATGTTATACCTTCGTAGTAGTTATCGGATATAGGCACATCTACATAATACTCCTCTTCCGTTTCCACAATTCCTCCTGTGAGTGTCCGTTTTGTATTATCCGTACCGCCTGCGACCACCTTTTGTGGAACGGAAACCGATATCCTGTTAACTTCTGTCGCACCCGCATGGTCTTTGCTATACTTTTTAGTATCATCATCAATCCTGTAAGTCTTTAACGGCAATGGGAATGACGACAGAAGTCTTATATTCCCTGAATCGTCATGCACGGCAGGGAAATAATGAACGGTCATTTCCTTATTCATAACGATACTGTTGTTATCTACCTTAAAGAATATTCGCTTTGTCTTGACATCCTTTTTACCGCCCGTGTATGCGTCAACAGTTTTGTCGAACACTCCGCTGCCAAACGGCTTTGAATCCTCTGGCGACACCGTAGCGTCATAGTCAATGTACACAAAGTCGGTATCCTTATTATCCGTGCTCTTGTCACTATTCGTTATAACGGGCTGCGGAGGCGCAACTCCAGCGCTATATGCGGCAATCATCGTATTGATGAACAGCCTGACTTCATCCTCCGTCATTCCCGATGAATGACCGGCGCCGGAATATGTTATATTACCCTTGTTATATATATAATAATTGTTTCGCACGTCATTTTTCTGGCTGTAACACCACTCGTTATCATTTGACTGGCCTATACAGTACCATACGACTATATCATCCTCGTCAAGATTGAGCTGGTAATACTGTGCATGCGTATCGGCTACATTAATCTGGTCCGGAATATAATACGGATAAGAAACAATCTGCCCCTCATTTGTCTTTGTAACCTTATCGGGATAAACATACTCGGAACATGTCAATGTTACGTTAGTCATCCCCTGATTAAGAGCCTTTCCCGTGTTTGTCTCCTCAAACACATTATCGTTCTGTTCCGTGCCTGTCTTATACGGTTTGTCATAACTGTCGTCGCTTACGTCAATACGGCTTTTGTCACCTTTATTGTCAGTTACGTTATATCTGTCCATACCGACAATTTTTCTAAAGTAACGGTTAATGTTATACCCCCAGTATTTGGCCTCTACTCCCGCTTTGGTATTAGCGGCATCGAATTCCTCCGTGTCAAGGTTGACATACGACGTAGTATCGTGCGTGAACAATGTAGTATTCCCTTCCTCTATATAGGTATCGATTACCTTACACGCTTCGTCATTAACATCGGAATAGCAGTCGGCATAACCGAGAATTATCATATTGTAATTGTCCATAATATTCGTCTGACCGAATTCATCCTTGCCGGCATTCGCTTCGTTTTGCTCAGCAACTTTCTGTTCAAACTCCGCAACGGTAAGCCTTGTAAAATGCACGTCAAACTCTTCAAGTATCGATGCGTAATAGTGGAACATTCCGGAATTGGCAAGAACATTTTCCATCTCTGTCCTTGCAAGTTGCTGAAACTCTTCAGGATAAGTCGTTATATCATCCCTCAGTATGTTAATCGGTTCTATACTGTCCTCAAAATAAGTGCGCATATTCGCTATCGTAACCGGACCATTCTTCTCATATGCCTTTGATATCTCCTCGTCCGTAGGAAGATAAACATTATTTTTGAAATATGCACTTGTGTCGTTCGTCACAATCTGAAGAACATTGAGCCTGGTTTTATCAGCCACTTTCACCGCACACTGTCCGGTAATGCTCTTTCTGACCAGATTATTGGAATTGTCCGTAATCTCAATCATCCAAGGTATAGCGCCGGCATAATTATCTATCTCACGGCTAACTGTAAACGTATGCCCGCCCGTGAGATTATTATATTTTACAGATTTTCCATCGGTAACGTCCCGTATGTCAAGCGCGTCAAGTTTTTCATTATCGTCATACCTGCCGTCCGCATTGGTATCAATATATATATTCAGCGTATATTTTTTTGTTTCATCGTTTTTGCCGCCTTTGTCATTCTCAATCTTTAACTTATATTCAAGCGACTTGTTGTTAATATCGTCTCCGTTTACATATACGTCTTTGTCAACATATCCAGAATACTTTGTAAGGGTTCTGTCAACATACTCGGTCGGCATTTTGGATATCTTAACCGAAAACTTATTCGTTGTCAGCGCTTTAACAAAGTCGTCTTTTCTTGAATTATCATTTTCATTCTCGCTAAATACCGCGCTTCGATACTTATCGGTTCCGTCAGAATTCTTTCCGGTAACGAGCGTGTGCATCAGCCTGTATACATAAGAGGCGCTGTCAATCGAATCGGTATTAATATCTTTTGCAGACAATTTTCCTTTTATAACAATGCTGTTGACCATCTCCGTTCCAAATACGATTGGATATCCGGCCTCCGCAAACCTAAGAATATCATTATATTTAATTTTTGTCAGGTCATTTCCCGATGCAATGAACTTTGTGACAGCCGAATCGGCAGTTGTATCACCGAGCGTACCTCCCCTGTTGGTGAGCTCGACATTATCCATGACGGCGCCGTTATGGGAATATACATACTTGCGGTTCTCCGTCTGCCATTCGTTAATCTTCACATCATGCCCCGGCATCATATCTTTCAACTTATCGTCCATAGCGCTGATATTGCCGCCTATATATATAAGGTCATATTCACTGTTAAGGTCGTCGATGTTTCCGGCAAATTCCCATGTTGTTGTCTCGGTAACATTTACCTTACCCGAGAAATTACGCATATATTTACTTATATACCAAAACCAGAACGAGCTGTCCTTATGCGAGCCTTCGCCATCCGACGGCTCTATGTCAAGAACCCTGACGTCGTCCTCATATTTCTTTGGCGCGCCATCACCGTTAAGAAGGTAATACAGTGCGTTAGTCATGTTGTAGCCTTCAGAGTCGGCAACTTCTTTTGGTATGAAATCTTTCATTCCCTCGTCGGGAGTTACCGTACTCTTGTTAAGCAATTCAAGCACAAGCGAAGAATTAACCGTGTCCGTAGCAAGCGAATTGTAATAAACCGCACTGCTGTCAAGCTTAGGATAATCATTGTATCCGAGAGAATCGGATATTCCCGTTTTATCTGACGGGTCAACAACTCCGTTTTCATCTTTCTGCTGTTCTCTTTTCCAGTAATAACAATTGTTATCTTTTGTATATTCTTCCCAAACGTCGGATGAGACAGACTCGACAGGCATCAATGTATTATATGTCCATCTGTCGGTATATACATGTATGTCTTTCTCAGCGTCATAATATTCAAAACAGCCCGCATGCTCGCCTTCAACACATATTTTTCCATAGCGCGACTGTCCGTCGATATATGCGTTATAAATAGTTACCGGGTCCATTTGTATAAGCATAAGGTAAAGTTTGTATGTATTCCTTTGGGAAGCTTTACCAAGGTATTCGTTTGTATTGAGATTAACGTGTTTGCCGTCGCTCGTAGTGAATTCCGCATCCTGCGTAGGAGGGTCCATGTTAAGAGAAGTATCCCCGTTCGGCAGTTTGGAACCAATACTTTTCAAATCATATATTACCGGTACGGCGTCCGTTCCGTCCCCTTTGCTTCCGACTGTGTTTTTCTTAAACAGCCGCATTGTGGTCCGCCAGTCAAAGTCTATTGAGGACTCGCCGTTATACATTCCAAGGAATACTGGCTCGCGCCTATACAGACGATGCGGATCGTCTTTCGGAGGCGGGTTGTTTTCGTCCATATAACCCCTGTCATACCACATGTCTTTATTTTTATATTTTACAAACAGGTCCATAAGTTGTCTTCCGGCATCCTGCTTCTGCGCTGTCAACTGGTCGTGATACGCCTCGCTGATATATATCATGTCAGCCCTGTCTATAAGTTGCAGATTATGCTCGCCGTATTTGTTTTTCGCATAGACAGTACTGGTTCCTCCGTTGCTTTGTACGAATTCATATCCCTCTTCAAAAAAGTCCTCCGGGGTGGTAGTAATAACCTTTACATTATAGTTTTTCACTTTCTTTTCTATATTTCCCTCGAGGACAGGTTTTTTCCCGAGCGCCTCCTCAAGCCCGTTCACCTTTCCCGAAGCGTCCGCCTCAAGGGATTCTTTATAAAATTCTGCTTTAGAAATTGCATCGGAAGGTTCGTTTACATCAAACATAAGGGTATATGCAGCGGCCCCTTCTTTCGCCCAACCTGCATAGAGCGCTACATCACCCGCCGCAATATCGTCGGGGACAGGCCTTGCGAAATCAAACGGTCTTGTACACGCGCTGTCATAGTACCAGCCCGTGAATGAATATCCCGAAACCGCAGGCTCGCTCTTAGGAGCCGCGTCCGTAACGCTGCCGCCCTCTCCGTTGTAAGCCATTCCATTCTTAGCGTAATTCTCAATTGTCTCCGGCATTCCGTTTACACTGTCCGCATCAATTCCTGCAGGCGCATTCGAATTAAAATAAAGATTGTACCTTGTCTCAGGCAAATCAGCCCATTTTGCATACAGCGTAACGTCGCTGCCGACCCGTTTGTTAAATGAATAACGATTCGTACATTCCTTCTCCGTATACCATCCCGCAAAAAGCTTATCCTTAAGCCTTGGCACGGAAATTGGCTCCACAAGCATAGAATATTCTTCTATGTGGGTAATATCCTCAGGCATACCTATAACACCATCCTGTTCTTCTCCACAGTTGGCGTCAAACTTCATTGTATACTGAGGCTTATATGTCTCTTTCTTCCCGGCCGATATGTTAACCTCGTCAGTCGGATATATGGAAATCCATTTTGCATAAACCGTGGTGTCTTTTGTAATTTTCATATCGGGTTTGACACGGTTGACACACTGTTCCTCAAGAAACCATCCACCGAATTCAAATCTTGATATATCCTCGCCGTTTGCAATATCGTTATCTATATAAGCAAGACCGATTCCAAGTTTTTTAAACAAATCCGTATTCGTGTATGTTCCATCCTCATTTATATTGACGTATTTGGAAAGTACGTCTTTGGCCGAAGGGTCCTCCTTTAATGCCCTCTCAATATCTATGGGCTCCTGTCCCCCGACCAGATATCCAAAAGACGCGCTCGAAGCGCCGGGGACAATTTCAAGCACGACAAAAGGATTATCCTTACTGCCCTTTTCCGAATCGGCGTTACATTCAGGTATTACAAATTTCCCGTCCGCAGAGACAACCGAACCTGCGGCGTCAACCTTGCTGTACCTGAAATATATAATGCTCTCCGTTACCGAGGCCGCCAAAAATATTATCATGAATACAAGGATTGCAGGCATAATCTTTTTTCTGTTAAATTTTCCATTTCTTTTTTCCGCTTTATTAATTGTTTTAAAAAACTTCATATAACCACTCCTTACTTTCATGAAACCAAAGTGCTTTCTGTCACTCAGACAATATTTCTGCTGGATATATTTTTGTTTGCCGAGTATGTGTTCCCACCGTATTCAAGCTTTATTGACACCTGAAGCAGCCCGCCTTTCCCTGACGGGATAACCGTCTTGAACCCTGTGACATACGAGGCAAGGAAACATCGCTTATTCGCGGGATTGTTAATGTTATTCACAGTTAACGTATCCTTTATATCAATATTATTAATATTATCGCCTGATGTTCCGGCAGTCCATTTTAATTTTTCCGAATCGCTGCCTTTTACTTTCAGGAACCTAAGTTCCTCCCCTGTGACATCATGGACGATAAAACAAAAGTACTTTGCTGAATCATACACCTGCATGCATAAAACATTATACTGCCTTTCAACGCCTTCCGCGTCTGTCATATGTTCCTCTGCTATCCTGTAAGCCGAAGCCTCCTCGGCAATATCGGTCAGAAATGTCATTGCAATATCTGATTCCGTCTGAAGCGCAGTTTCATTACTTATCCTGAAACTGCTGTTTCTTGAAGCTGATATGAACAAACCGAGGCATCCCGCCATTATGCTCATGATAAGTATAGTAACGATAAGTTCAATAAGCGTAACTCCCTTATTCGATTGTCGCAATTGAAGTACATTTTTTTTCATGGCAACGCTCCCCAGACAGCTCGAATGTCTTATATATCCCTGATACATCTTCCCGTTTCATTAATTACAATAATATTTTCGCTTTTATCGTTACCGCCGCTAAATGTAATGTCGGTATACTTCTCCAAAAGCGCCCCAGAAGACTTAATAAAGTTAAATTGCACGGTTTGGCCGTCTTCCAGCCTGGTTATTTCCTGCGTTCCGTCGTCTTTCTCTTTTGTCACATCAAGCGTAAGCGATTTCCCGCCAAGCTTTTCTTTCGACAGAATATCCGCGTCGTCAGGCGCGCTCTTGTCTCCGTGGTATATATAGGCATAAAACCCTCCGCCGTCCTCTTTTGCAATTTCAAACCATACCGTGCCTCCTGATTTTGACACCGTATAGCTTCTTGCCGTCGTAAGCATGGAAACCAGTTTCTTTGACGCCGCAGTCACGTCAGCGTCATGAAGTATAACCACGGACGTCGCGACCCCGCCGCTCAGTATGGCCGTAATAAGCACTACAACAATCAGTTCCACAAGCGAGAATCCGCCGTTATCCGGCCTTCCGTTTTTTCCCATATCCACACCTTCTTTTACTCTTTCCTGATTTTTGCGAATGTCCCTTACCCAAATGCTGCTGTAATTTCGCAGGCATTAATTTTTACGCCAGTTAACGTAATCGGCAGTAATCAAATCCGATGAAAACATTCCCCCGGTCGACGTACCGATTTCACTTGAACTGTCGAAACTGAAATAAGAAGCAACTTTTTCATCATGCAGGATTAGCTCGGCAACATCATCCGGTTCCGCATATACGGCTCCCGTAAGCTCAACCCCGCCTTTTGTTATTATGAGTCCGTGTACCGCCGCGCCAGCCTTTATATTAACATCGCCGGTAGCTATAATTATGGCATATGTGTTACTTGTTATGTCAATGTCACCGCCTGTTATAAGCTTATATTTTCTGCCGTTTGCAAGCGTGTATTCAAGTTCCTCCTCGTTATTGCCTTCCACTTTGTCAAAGTCAACAAAGTTATCCGTCATGAACTGCGCCGCGCCTACCCCTGAATAATCCTCGTCAAGGGCGGTTATCAGTCCGTGATACCTGTTGTTAAGGTCCGCTTCTTTCGTCTCTATCTTCTCATCAAAAACCGTATATGTTCCGTCCGTGACCGATAGTTCCGGCTTATTTTTATTGCCGTCATATAAAAGCATGTTACCGGTCGTCACAAGATTTTCAGGGTTAAATAAGATACTTCCACCGCCAAGAACCGACATCTTGGAATTCAGCAAATCACCATACTTAACCGCATACTCCTGAAAATATGCAGTCGCCTTATCGGTGCTGATGAAATTAAGGTACAGGTAAACGACCTTATTTTCTGATGAAGCCGAATAATCTACCGTTGCCACACGGTACGGCTTATCTATCTGAACATAGTCTGAAAGGGCAACTCCGCCATTCTTACGGCTTTTACCGAGGTCGATAAAAACATCGTCATCATTAACAAGTCTCTGATATTCCTCGACCGACATCGGATTGTGCCCTATACCGGTTATACAGTCGCCGGGCATAAGATATGCCGACTGCAGACCCTTGTATGAGATTGCCTCGCCCTGTGGAAATGATACGTTGGTATCAAGTATTTCCGACTGTCCATACAGTTTTGGAACAGATACGAAAGTTTTTCCGGCAATCCATATCGGATTACAATCCATCAGGTCAACGGTCGAATCATTTTTATTAATAACGATCGAACTGCTTCCCTCCGGCGTACCCATTCGAAGTTCAATATTATCCGCATCCGTCATATGCCCTGCGGCATTATTTGTATTATATCCGTAATAGGAACCGTTTACAGTGAATTTTGAACCTGCGGCGTCAACAGTCGTATCGTCGTACACATAACAGTTTCCAAGTATATCCATTTCGGCCGAACCCTCTCCGGTAAGGCCAAATCCCTGCGTCCAGATGTTACAATACTGCGAACCTTTCGTTCCCGCTGCCGCATCCGGGCCTTTCGCCTTAAGGACAGCCTCGTTTGAAAACTCTATATCTCCTCTTGATACAATTTTGTCAGCGCTGATTTCAAGCGTACCGCTGTCAAAGTATAATCCGGGGTCACCGTAAGCGCCGTTTGCCCTATTATATCCTCCGGCATATATATTTCCGTTTATATGTACCGTGGAACCGGGGGTGTTTTCAATTCTGCAGTCCGATATGATTGCGTATGCCGCACAGTCCGCGTTGGATTTGTCAAGCGTATTGTGCGAAAGCCCGTCATATTTTGCGCCAAGCTTCAAATCCGTTGTTATGACTGTTTCATAGTCTTCGGAATCCCTGTACACAAGGGATATGTCCTTTACAGTCAGAACCGTGTTATCCGCACTGATTTCTATACTTGGTTCATACTCTGGATTCCATGATACCCTGTCGGACGTGTAATTCTCAAACAGTTCGTCTATATCTTTTGGATGCTCCCCGAAGTAACACATAAAATTATCGTCTATTACAGTTTTAAGCTCATTAACGTAGCCAGTCTTAAAAAGATTTTCCCGATTATCTTCAGACACCGAATTATAACGCCCCAGCCAGTCTGAATAAGACTTTCTAAAAGCCTTATCCGACCATTCATAGAACTTCATCCGCATCTCGTCCATTGCACTCTCGGCAGTGTAAAAACTCCTCGTCGAACTCAGGCTGTTCTTCATGGATTCAAGGTTTCTGTATGTAATTGCCATAACAACTGCCGCAATAATCGCAACAAAAGACATGGTTACAATAACGAGCAGGAGGGATACTCCCCTGTTGTCAATATCACGCTTTAATCTTTTCATACGAAACCTCCCTGCACATTATCTGTCAACAAAGGTTGACTTTATTGACGTTATAAGCTTTCCAAATGTTCCGCCGTCTTCATACACTTCAACATCAATATTATACAGCGTATCATCCGAACCATCCATATTATGGATAAGTTTCTGCTCATGCGTTATAGTTGCCGGCGTCACGGCAAGTCTGGCCTGGCTGAACAGCTTTATTTTATCAATTGCAGGCGTTGTTACATTTACGTTAAGCGCCGACCCTGAAAAATCTTCATCTGAATCAGACTGTACGATTATATACGCGTCAATTTCACCGGCGGTGTTTTTTTCAATGTTAACCGTCTCGAGATTAAGCGCGTCAACGCCCGCAAATGGTGAATACAACACAAGAAGCGAACGTATGTCCGCATATTTCTGATTATTACAGTAACCCGAATATTTTTTGACAATGGTATCTTCAGCAGCTGCAAACTGTCTTGATGTATTATCACACTCGTATGTCATGGTCGAGTTAATAATGAAGTGGTTCTCGCCGTCTTCCATCTTTTCATCAATGGTAATATCCAAAGTTTTCCTGATATTGCTTTTAATATATTCGTCGGCAAGAGGCGGTTCTTTTTCGGGTATGGGCTTCGTATCCGGCAGAGCCGGCTTTACAGCCTCATTTCCTTTTTCTATCTCCTCATTGTATTTGTCAAGAGCCTCATAATACTGGCTCCACTTCTTTCCGTTCTCAGACTCAATTATTTCACGCTGTTCCACATACTTGGCATAAAGGTGTTTTTCATTAAGCTGCTTAAAATACTGCAGGGCCCTGTAATCGTAATCTGAATTCTGCAGGGCCGGATTGATTAAAGCGGTCTTATCCGAGGCAAATGCCGAGAGGTCCGCATACTGGTAATCGTTGAGATAGGTGGCTCTTTGAATTTTCAGTATCGCGTCATATACTCCCGTTCCCTGCCTTATACCCGTAATCCGGTACTCATATTGTCCCGAATCCTGCGCAAAGAATGCATGAATGCCGTCCGTTTCCACGACTGACGGATGTCCGCCTTCCGGAATATTCTCACCAAACCCGCTACATTCGGCTGCCATAAGAAATGCGTCGCCGCCTTCCTCATCAATATCTTTATAAAACTCCAAAGCCGTACCCTCGACGCCAAGAATCTTTACGGATTCAACAATGCTCTCGCCCGCAATTCTAGCGTAAGAATTACTCCTTACAGTATGGTTGGCCTTTCCCGCCGCAACAAATGCAGACAAAAGGGGAACGATAATTATTGCAAGTATGAGCATGCTCACAACAATCTCGACAAGAGTAATTCCCTTATTCCCTTTTTTTATATTGTAAACCATACCAGTCATATAATCACCTCACGGCACAAACCCATAAATATTCAATCACCTCATTGTGCCAAATATATTGTCCTTTGACAACCCTATTCCATCAATTACCGGCTCCTCATATACCTTTCCCAGACCGGTCAGGGAATAAGCATTAATTGTCATTGTTCCCATAAGCAGCCCGGTCTCCTGGTTATAGGATGACGCTACAGATTCCAGATTCATATAATCAGCGTAACCGTTAACAAAATCAACGGCTTTCTTTAATCCTTCATACGAGGCCCGGTAAGATACATTAAGACGGCTTCTATTAATCACTACCGGCACGCCGGCCTCGTTAACAAATGAAGACGTATATAGATTTTCATTCTCATCAAAACTTATACTCAGCACATTCATATCCGTCGCTTTCTCAAGTTCTCTGAGAGTCATAATTGATTTCTGCGGTGTTATTGCCGCGGCAAACTTCTGCTTTATGGCTTCTATCCCGCTTAACGCCGCATTAAGCTCCGTCCTGTACTGTTCAGCGTTGTCCCTGACATATTCAAGTTCTTCAAGCCTTCCTTCCAGTTCCTCATTCTCGGCAGCAACCTCGTCCACCCTGGCTGATATCGGGGTGTAGCCAAACCTAAAAGCTACAACTATAACTACTGCAACAAGAATCAGTAGTACTATCTTAGATTGTTTTGCGTCAAGTTTACCTAACATATCACTCGCCCCCTTCCGCGTCTGATGCGTCCGCGCCTGAATTATCCGCCGGAGTGGGTTCCGGCGTAGGCTCCGGTTTCACATAAGTGCACAAGACGGTAAATGTCTCATATTTTACCCTGGTTTCTTCATCAAAACTTTCCGTAATATTATTAACCTCTACCGACTCAAACTCCTCAATCTGTCCAAGCTGCACCAAAAGTTTTGCGGACTCTTCCTTGGACGGTATACTAATAACAAGGGTTACACCCTCCTCGTCGGCTGAAACGGAAGAAACAACGGTATTGGAAGGCACGAGCGATTCAAGCTTTGCAAGTACCGTATTAAATCCCTGATTATTCGTAATTGTCGAATCAGCAAAAGTACTAAGCTCCTCAAAATTAGCGACATTCGTGTTTCTATCTTTCTCAAGCTTCTCATATTCCGC
>JAAVXK010000135.1 GCA_022790615.1 Lachnospiraceae bacterium | reverse complement strand
CAGATGCGTTTCACACTTTGCGGGAGATTTGTGCCAAATGAGGGAAGCGTATCGGGCTACGTTGACTGAATTTGGCGTACATATACTGCAAAGTGGGGGACGCAAATGGCGGGAACGAATTTTCAAACACGCTCTGGTATAGAAATCATTTCAAACTGTTTTTCAACCGTTATCGTTTTTATAAAATAATCCTCCTTTCCCCCTAAAAACACACTAAAAATAGTATACCAATTGACAAGCAGCTTGTCAATTATTCAAGCCCCGCCAGACATCTTATTCTTAAAATATTTTTTCATTCCTATGAATAACATTCCTTGGGATAATCACAAAATCCGGGGAGATTATAATAATATTGTATAGCTTCTTATGCTTTTTCTTCTGAACT
Source organism: Lachnospiraceae bacterium (assembly GCA_022790615.1). Taxonomy (GTDB): domain Bacteria; phylum Bacillota; class Clostridia; order Lachnospirales; family Lachnospiraceae; genus V9D3004. Next base: position 3,926 of record JAAVXK010000135.1, on the reverse strand, counting down.
GTATATTCCTAATATTATTTATTGTTCCCTCTTTTTAGGAATATCTGCGAGGTTACGTTGCCTGTAATGTCGTATACGAAACTAAACGTATCGTTTTCAAACAAGATAATTATATGTAATAGTTTTGTTGCCAACGCCCTATTTTATTGTACATAATATTACATTATTCTGCAAGAATATTACTGAAATAACACAAAAAATACTTATTAAAAGAGTGGGGTTAGATTGTCCGCCGGATTGCAATTCTCACGAAGTATTTTATCTCTATAAGACGCATTTTTCTATAAAATTAAAATGAGTCGATATCCCGCGGGAAGCTGCGGAATATCGACTCATTTACTCTCTATTACATAGTAATGGATATTCGACAAAAAATATTTTCTTATCAGGAATCTTCTAATTATATTTCATTTCACTTATTGTCTTAAACGGAATTTTGATACCAATCCACGAAGCGTATCAGCCTGACCGGAAAGTTCCTCGCTGGCCGCAGCACTGGATTCCGCAGAACTCACATTGTTTTGTACAACAACGGCAATCTGCTCAATACCACGACTTATTTCTTCCGCCGTTACAGCCTGTTGTTTTGTGTAATCCGCAATACCGTCTATCAGGCTGTACATTTGTTCAGCAAGCTCTGATACTTCAAACATGGAACCTGCTGTATCATCCGCCACACTTACACCTTCTTCCATAGAAGCAATGGTCTCTCCAAGCAATTCCGTAGTCTCCTTGGCCGCATTGGCAGACCTTCCGGCTAGCGTGCGTACTTCCTCGGCAACTACCGCAAAACCTTTTCCCGCATCGCCTGCACGTGATGCCTCTACCGCCGCATTAAGCGCAAGCAGATTTGTCTGGAATGAAATATCATCTATTGTCTTCACAATCTTATTAATAGCATTGGATTTTTCGCTTATTTTCCTGATAACATCTGTCGTGTTCTTCATCTTCGTGTTACTGTCAAGCAGCGCCTCCCTGACCTCTTTTGAAATGCCGCTTGCTTTCTGTGCCCCCTGCGCAATCTTTTGCGCACTATCAGACACTATTCCTATATTCTCAGCAAGCGCATCCACCTCTGCGGCCTGTTCCGTAGAACCCTGCGACAGATTCACAGCTCCGTCAGAAATCTGTGCCGCTCCGGCTGCAACATCCCTGGATGCGGCGTTCATCTGTCCCACAATCACATTCAATTCAACAGCAATTTCGTCCAAAGAACTCTTAATTTTCGAAAATTCACCTGTATAATCGCTTTTCAGTTCAAATGCCAGATTTCCTTTTGCAATTTCCCGAAGAGTATCTGATATTTCATTTATATATTTTATGTAATCCCGAAGCCTTATCGTAACCCTGTTAAAATTATCTGCAAGAATTCCCAGTTCATCTCTTGAACTGTAATGTATTGTCTGATTCAAGTCACCCTCCGCAATGCGGGTTGCAACATAACTCATCTCCTTGACCGGCCTTCCTATAATTCTTCGAATCTGGATAGCTACAAGAACAGTCAGTAAGAGCACCGCTATAAGGGACATTACCGCTATTGTTTTTGTGAGACCATAGAGCTCCGATAATACTTCCGCTTTGGAAACATAAGCCACTGCTATCCAATTGCTTCCTTCAACTTCATCTATTTCTATGTAAGTGTCATCATACAGACTAAGTCCCATATTTCGGGCCTGTATCTTTTCTCCCACATATGAGTACATACCGTCGGCCTCACTCAGCTTTTGCCCAACTACCGCCTCATCTCTGTGCCCTATAATAGTATCCGTACGGGTATCAACCAAAAAAATTCCGCCCGTGTCCTCAATCTGTTTGTCACTGACAATATCAGAAATAGAATTCAGATACACATCCGCAGCCGCTACTCCGCGCACTGCACCGCTCCCATCCTTTAACACTCCTGACGCACCCACTACATACGACTGGCTGTCTTCGTCAAAATAAACGTCTCCTAATATGAATTTTTCCGATTCAATTCCATCCTGATACCAGCTTTTTGCGAGTGCATCAAAATCCGGGCCCGGCACGAAAGATGCATGATACAGGGAACCATCCGTCAGCGCCACGTACAAACCCGCAGGATAAGCATCATTCCTGCCTGCCGTATGTTTAATATATTCCATCATTTCAGGCAGAGCCATGTCTTCATATTCTATGGTATCTCTCTGGGTTTCCAGCATAGTGAGCGTCTGGTTCATCCAAGCCCTGGTCTCCTGGACTGTCTTACCGGTTGTAGTATGAAGTATCTCCTCACTCTTCTCAAGCAGCGTCCGCGACATACTGTTATAAACAACCACTAACAGTACTGACACGGCAATAATAACACTCACAACAACAGCCGCCGCTAATTTTACAGTGATACCAATACCGCGCCGTTTTGAAACAACGGCTCCTGAATGTTTAATATTTGTCTGACTCATTTCTGACCCTCTCTCCTTCTTTTTCCATATTTTCCAATAAAAGTATTAGTTCTTTTTATTATACAAAATATTAACGCATTGTTCAAGGAATTATATTAGATTATATTTCCAATTTGGACAATATATCAATTCTTTGCACACACCACCTATATATACATAGAATATATAAAAATATTGTAAAATAATGAGGAAATAAATATGATGAACAGTATTCATAACCGATTATGCTGCAATTGCTGTCAGGGACCGGCAGGACCGCAGGGCGAAGCCGGACCGCAGGGACCGATGGGCCCACAGGGTGAAGCTGGACCGCAGGGACCAATGGGCCCACAAGGCGAAGCTGGACTGCCGGGACCGGCAGGACCCGGCATTAAGCCGGCATATTTTAACGCTGTGATGCAAGGCGGTTACCAAACTATTCCACCGGAAGGAGAAGTTAATTTTCTTCTTGCATTTCAGTCCGGCGATTTTTCATTTACTCCAAACACATCGGAGATTATTGTAAACACTGGAGGCATTTACAGGATAGACTACTCTATATTAATTCGTCCTGCGTCAGGATTAATAAATATCTCTTACGCTGTAGCCATTAATGGCCTTGAGAATCCATTATCATTTTTTGGCTCTTATTCTGATGAACGTACGAATACAGAGCGCATGGAACTAACAGGTATGTTCATCACGTCAATCGCAGCCGGCTCAACCGTATCGCTCCGCAACAAGTCTTCAACTGAAGATTTGCTTGCGGGAACGGGAATAGACAACCAGGCAGTAAATCACGCGTCTATATTATTACAGCGAATCGCTTAATACTTATAGGCATAATTGAAAAGACGGCCACAATCAGTATAAGGAAAGCATGCTTGAACAATGAAAGAATCCGCCAAAGAAAGCGGCAGAATGGCAACCGTAAAAGGCGGCTAAAATCAAAGCGCGAGGGGCGGGATAATCGCCCCTTTTCTATATATTAAGCGCCCGGTATTATTACATTTGCAGTTTCGCTTTGGTTATCGTATAGCTTAGCTTTATCAAAGTCCTTAACAAGCAGATGGAAGCATATTGTATTGCTATTTCCCTATTATTCAGAATTATACTTTGTTGTCAATTATAATTATATCATTTTTCCATTCTCAACCCGAACAGCAATCTGCCAATCATCTTCATAAACGACTGTTCCCACAAAATTTGTATAAACCACATCATAAGGCTTTTGATGTCTATCTAAAAGCGCAATAACGGGCTTTAATTTCTCAATCATTTCCAATGTACTTTCACATTTAAAAAATGTAATGACCTTTTCATGGTTTTTACAGGGTTCCGGTTCGGGAAGATTATCTTTGAACCAATTATCAATAGATATAAACAGTTCTTTTTCTTTGTTGGTTAATTGCTCGTCTCTTATCAGGTTCCAGCAAAGACTAAATACTCCTTTCGGATAGTTTGTAATATAGGAGTTTTCTCTGCCCTGTATTCTCATATACTTATAATCCATGTTCTCATCTCCTT
>JAAVXK010000125.1 GCA_022790615.1 Lachnospiraceae bacterium | reverse complement strand
CATCGCTTCTTTTACACCGGCAATATCTTTTGATTCAGCGGATGTAAAATCCAATTGGGCCGTGTTAATTCTATGGCTCTGAATTGCATAGTTAACCCTGTCTGCACAGCGGCATTTTCCATTTCCGTACTCTCCACAGTACTGCTGCAAAAACTCCGCCACCTTTTTTCGTATCCTTGACAGACGTTTGCGGTATGCTTCCGGCGTTATTCCAAGAATATCCCCGGCAATACGGCTGTCCAGCTTAAACATCGTACCAAGAATAAATATACAGCGGCTCTCGGCGTCAAGGCACTGCAGCATTACATTTGTACAGGAAAGCTTTAGTTACTCAGCTAAAATGGATTGCTCAACCCCTTGCGTCAAATCAGGCACATTTGCTATATCAGCATTTTCAATATCTTCCGCGTAAAACTCAAAGCTCAGCGGAAACTTTGCAAACATATGCTTTTTATAATTCTTGAGATAATTTAACGCAATACTGAACACCCATGTTGAAAAAGCGCTTTCTCCTTTAAAGGAATTCAAATGTGTTATAATTTTCAGCAAAATTTCCTGTGTCGCATCTTCCGCGTCAGGAAACGTTCCCAACATGCGCAAAGAAAGGTTGAACACCAAATCCTGCACACTAGAAATAACCGCTTCCACACTTTTTTTATCACCTGCAGCGGCATTTTTAATTAATTCCGATAATTCTTCGTTTGTGAATTGATTCATAATCCCTCTTTCTTGAAGTGCATAATAATTTTATACGGAGATAAATGTAGTCCATTCCTGTAAACTTTGCGGCACCTCCGGGCAAAGCCTTCCCCATATATATAATTAGACAATTTTCGAAAGCCCGTGTGACATGAAACTTTAAAATTTATCTGTCAGCCTCACTATTCCTTTCTTTACGGAGGAACAGGACATTCGCTGTGCCGTACGCTAACTGTACAGATTACTCACCTTATAATTCCTCTCGGCGTCCCTGCGCTGGTCTTTCTTTGCAATGTCCTGTCTCTTGTCATAGAGCTTCTTTCCCCTTGCAAGACCAATCTCCACCTTTACATAACTGCCCTTCAGATATACTTTGAGCGGAACTATAGTATATCCTTTTTGGGTAATACTTCCCACCATTTTTCTTATTTCGCTCTTATGAAGAAGAAGTTTTCTCACTCTCAGCGGGTCTTTGTTAAAAATATTCCCTTTTTCATATGGACTGATGTGCATATTATATACGTACACCTCGCCCTTATCAACCTTTACAAAAGCTTCCTTTATACTGCATTTTCCCATACGGAGCGACTTTACCTCCGTACCGTGAAGCGCTATTCCGGCCTCATACGTATCCTCTATAAAGTAATCGTGATACGCTTTTTTGTTATTCGCAATCAGTTTAACTGCATCCTTTCCCATAACAGTCTCCTACTCTCCCGCAATTATAAAATCTACCGTCCTCATATCGAGGTCAACCCTGATTACCTCGATCGTAACCCTCTGTCCAAGGGCATACTCCGTACCGGTGCGCTTTCCGACAACACAGAACTTTTCCTCAATATAGCGGTAATCATCATCCATCATATCTTCAATACGTATCATTCCCTCGACTGTATTCTCAAGTTCGACATAGATTCCCCAGTTTGTAACTCCTGATATGACTCCGTCGTACGTCTCGCCTATATGGTCAACCATATACTGGGCCTTTTTCAATTTGTGTACTTCACGTTCAGCCTCCTCGGCGCGCCTTTCAAGCCTGCTTGACTGGTCGGCAATATACGGAAGTATGGAATAATAATGCTCCCTCGCCTTTTCGTTAAGCTCTCCATGAAGATTTTCCTTTATGATTCGGTGTATCTGAAGGTCCGGATATCTTCTGATAGGGGATGTAAAATGTGTATAATACTTTGACGCCAGCCCAAAGTGTCCCTCGGCGTCAACAGTATATTTTGCGCGTTTCATCGAACGAAGCGTGAGCCTGCTGACAATGTTCTCTTCCTGTCTTCCTCGTATGTCGGAAAGAAGCTTCTGAATCTCCATCGGGTGGATATTCTCGCCGCGCGTCCTCACCTTGAGCCCAAAATTACTTACAAATATAGATAGCTCATGCATTTTATCCGCGTCAGGCGTCTCATGGGAACGGTACAAAAACGGCTGTTCCTGCCAGAAATAATCTTCGGCAACCGTCTCATTTGTAACTAACATAAACTCCTCAATGATTCTCGTAGCAATGTTTCGTTCATACGGCTTTATATCAACAGGAGTTCCCTCTTCATCAAGAATTATCTTACACTCCGGAAAATCAAAGTCAATGGAACCCTGCTTTTTCCTTATAGCAATCCTTTTTTCTGCAAGCTCCTTCATATCCATAAGCATAGGAACTATTTTTTCATACTTTGCTTTTTCTTCCGCATCGCCCAGGGCTACAATCTTATTCACTGAAGTGTAGGTCATCCTGTAATCTACGTGGATTACAGTCTCGGCAATCTCATGGCTCACAACCTTTCCTTCGGAATCCATCTTCATAATACAGCTGAGCGCCAGTCTGTCAGTCCCCTGGTTAAGCGAACATATTCCGTTTGAAAGCTCCACCGGAAGCATAGGTATAACCCTGTCTACAAGATAGGCGCTTGTCCCTCTCTCAACCGCCTCCTTGTCAAGTTCCGAGCCCTCTCTCACGTAATTGGTGACATCCGCTATATGGACTCCGAGCACATACCCGTCAGATACGCTCTCCAATGTCACGGCGTCGTCAAGGTCTTTTGCATCCTCCCCGTCAATTGTGATAGTAAGCCATTCACGCAAATCTTTTCTTCCCGCCATATCCTTAGTTGTGACTTCCTTTGATAATGTCTTTGCCTCTTTTTTGACGGCTTCGGGGAAATCTTCCGGCAGGCCGCATGCCTTTGCAATGGAGAGTATATCCACGCCCTTATCGTTCGGATATCCGAGTATCTCTATAATCTCTCCCTCGGGATTCGTTCCGTTCCCCGTACCATAGTTCGTAATTCGTGCGACTACCTTCTGTCCGTCTTTTGCATCTCCGATTTTTCCGGCCGGAATAAACACATCCTTCAGCTGTCTCACGTTATCGGATATAACAAACGCATAGTCACGCTTTTTATCAAGCGTTCCGACGACATCGACGACGGCTCGCTCCAGTATAGATACCACGCGCCCCTCTTTGCTTCTTCTCCCCGCGCCGGCTTTCTTAATCGCAACGCACACCTTATCCCCGTGCATCGCGCCATTGATATCCGACTCGCTAATGAACACATCCTCGTCTTCGCCCTCGACTATCACAAAGCCGAAACCCCTTTGCGTTATACTGATCTTTCCAGTCTTAATATTGTCAGCCTGGGCGTTAATTTTACCGCGCGAATCCAAAACAATCTTACCCTCGGCCAGAAGCTCGTCAATAATTGCACGGAATTCCCCTTTGTCCTCCGAGGGAACGCCTAGAACCGCAGCAATCTGCTTTATCTTCATTGGCATATACTCTTTCGAGGTAATATATTCATATATCATTTTTTTTCTTTCATCAAACAAATTATCCATATAATTCTCCTCCCTTTCAGTAAACAACTGTTATGTCATACAGGGAATTATCCATATGACAAAAAGACCCCTTGCGCTCACAAGGGGTTTGTAATCTCAATATAAATCACCATTGAAGATTCAGTAACAACGAAATAACAAAGAACAAAACAGTAAGTACCTGCGTAACCCTTACTAATCCGCCTTCCATAGAACGTCCTTTATTCTTTCCCCAATATGTTTCCGCTGCCCCGCTTATCGTGCCAAGTCCTGCGGACTTACCTTCCTGAAGTACAATGACTATTATAAGCGCTATACATATAAGAATATATAATACCGTAACAAAAGTTCTTACAACAGGTAACATACTAATTTCCTCCTAACAAGTGTATAACTGTGACCTTCTAATCAATATCACACAAAAAATAGTGTAACATATTAAATCACAAATAGCAACCATTTTTTTTGCTATTATACATAATTTACATATTTGAAAACAATAAATATCTCTTTTTATTTGTGAACAAGAAGAGATTTTCCCGTCATCTCCGCAGGCTGTTCCAATTCCATCATCTCAAGAAGCGTCGGTACGATATCCGCAAGACATCCGCCCTCTGCAAGCTTGTAATTCTCATCATAATTGACAAGTATGAACGGTACCGGGTTTATCGTATGCGCGGTAAACGGCTCTCCCGTCTCATAATCTACAAGCATCTCGGCGTTTCCGTGGTCGGCGCATATGAACATCTGTCCGTCAACCTGAAGAAGCGCTTCGTACGCTTTTCCGACACACTCGTCAACGGCCTCAACCGCCTTAATTGCAGCCTCCTGAACACCTGTATGCCCTACCATGTCAGGATTAGCAAAATTGATGATGATTACGTCGTACTTTCCTGATGTTATGGCGTCACACAATTTTTCGCATACCCCGTAGGCGCTCATCTCAGGCTTAAGGTCATACGTTGGAACTTCCTTCGGGGACGGAACCAGTATTCTGTCCTCGCCCGGATTCGGCTCCTCTACGCCCGCGTTGAAGAAAAATGTAACGTGCGCATATTTTTCCGTTTCCGCAATTCTCACCTGCTTCATGCCTTTTTCTGCAATAAGCTCTCCGAATGTATTATTTATCTCAACCTTTTTAAATGCTATTTCCTTATTAGGAATCGTTACGTCATACTCGGCAAAGCAGACATACGTTATGTCCATTCTGGCTCCCCTGTCGAAACCGTCGAATTCATCGGCACAGAACGCTCTTGTAATCTCCCTTGCCCTGTCCGGTCTGAAATTGAAAAATATTATGGAATCGTGTTCATGAATCGTAGCAACAGGCTGTCCGTTTTCCGACACAACAATCGGTTTTACAAACTCGTCAGTCACATCCGCAGCGTATGAAGCAGCAACTCCGGATACGGCGTCGCCGGCATTTTCACCTTCGCCCTTAACCATCGCTCTCCATGCCTTTTCTACCCTGTCCCAGTTATTATCACGGTCCATCGCGTAGTAACGTCCCATAACAGTCGCGATCTTACCTACGCCGATTTCCTTAATCTTCTTGTCAAGCTCCTCCACAAAATCCTTGCCTGACGCAGGCGGCGTATCTCTTCCGTCAAGGAAACAGTGTACATATACTTTCTCAAGACCTTCCCTCTTAGCCATCTCCAAAAGAGCATACAGATGTGTATTGTGGCTGTGAACCCCTCCGTCAGAGAGCAGTCCGTATAAATGCAGGGACGAATTGTTCTTCTTACAGTTATCCATAGCCTTTTTCAGGCCCTCGTTCACAAAAAAGCTTCCTTCCTCAATCTCTTTCGTAATTCGCGTAAGTTCCTGATATACAATTCTTCCGGCGCCCATATTAATATGGCCTACCTCTGAATTGCCCATCTGTCCGTCGGGAAGCCCTACTGCAAGTCCGCTGGCATTGCCCTTCACAAACGGATATTTTTCCATAAGCATATCCATTACGGGAGTGTTGCCCATTGCAACCGCATTAGCCTCTTTTTTATCATTCAATCCATAACCATCAAGAATCATTAATACAGTAGGTTTCTTAGCCATTATTATTCCTCTTTTCTATAAGATTTACTATCTGCCTTACAGCGCGTGCTTAATATAACACAAAGCGGAGTATATGAAAAGATTTTTAATCACGCTCTGACATTTGCACACAGATTGTATCATATTCCAATACATCATGCAATAAACTTT
>JAAVXK010000061.1 GCA_022790615.1 Lachnospiraceae bacterium | reverse complement strand
GCATGGTGGGTTGACAATGGCGGTACGTTTAAAAAAGACGCTGTTGCAGATAATAATATTAAAAAAAGTGAATCCAAAAACAAGGGGGACATAAATGAGAAAAACTAAGGTGATATGTACAATAGGGCCGGCGTGTGAAGACATTGCCACATTGTGTGAGATGTGTAATTACGGCATGGACGTCGCAAGGCTGAATTTTTCACACGGAACGCATGATGAACATAGGAAAAAGATACGTCTTGTAAAAGAGACAAGGGAAAAAATGAAGCTTCCAATAGCAATCATGCTGGACACCAAAGGCCCTGAGTACAGAATCAGGACGTTTGAGGATGGAAAAATATTCTTGAACGACGGAGATACCTTTACATTTACGACGGAGGATATCATAGGCGATAACAGCCGGGTATCGGTAAACTATGAAAACCTTGTCGAGAACCTTACAATAGGAGATACAATATTAGTAAATAACGGTCTGGTAATATTCAAAGTCAAAGAATTATGCGGCAGTAACGCCATATGCGAAGTTGTAGCCGGAGGGCAGCTGTCTGACAGGAAAAGCATGAACTTTCCAAACAAGGTGATGAAGGACTGCTTCCTTAGCGAACAGGACAAAGAAGATTTGCTGTTTGGAATCGAAAACGAGGTTGATTTTGTCGCAGCTTCCTTCGTATCGAACAAGCAGAATATAGAGGATATAAGAAACTTTCTTGACGAAAACGGCGGCTGCGACATTGAAATCATAGCAAAGATTGAAAACCGCTCGGGAGTAGACAACATTGCAGAAATATGTGAGATTGCCGACGGCATTATGATTGCAAGGGGCGACCTCGGCGTCGAAATACCGGCTATGGAGGTTCCGTCCATACAAAAATATCTCATAAGCCAATGCCGCCTGCTCGGAAAACGCGTAATTACGGCAACGGAAATGCTTGAGTCAATGATTCATAATCCAAGACCGACAAGGGCCGAGCTTTCGGACGTTGCCAACGCCGTATATGACGGTACATCAGCCGTTATGCTCTCTGGCGAGACAGCGGCCGGCAAATATCCGGCGGCGGCTGTAAAAAGCATGGTCGAAACCGTTGCATTTACTGAAAAAAACATCAATTATGAAAAAAGATTCAGAAATTACGAATTTACGATTAAAAGCAATCTCGACGCAATTTCACATTCCACCTGCTCCATGGCGATTGACGTCAATGCCAAGTGCATAATAGTCAATTCCCTTACGGGACATACATCCAGAATGGTCAGCAGATTCCGATGCCCGGTTGATATTATCGGAATGACGACGTCAGAAAGCGGCTGGAGAAAGCTTAATATGAGCTGGGGAGTTACGCCCGTATTATGCGAAAAATACGAATCAATGGAAGAAATGTTTGCAAATGATATAAGAAAGGCAAAGGAAGTATTTCATTTGGAGGATGGCGACAATGTCGTTCTGACCGGAGGACAGATGGACGGCAATACGGGTAATACCAATATGATAAAAGTAGAAACCATCTAATATGTAACCGGCTGTTAAAACAGCGGCGCTGCAAAATGTGGGATTACCACCGTATTTTGCAGCGCCGCCATTTTTATATTCCTATTCCGTACTTTTTTACATCTGTACAATACCGTTTATTGGGTTGTTCTCCCCATTTTTTTCAATAATATCTTAACGTCGATAGGTTTCGTAAGAAAATCGTTCATTCCGCTCTCCATTGCCATATCCCTGTCCTCCTGAAATGTATTGGCGGTACAGGCATATATCATGACAGTTTTTGCGTCCGGCCGGTTAAGCTTACGTATTTCCTTTGACGCAGTGCAGCCGTCCATGACAGGCATCTGCATATCCATCAGTATAATGTCAAATTCACCTATTTCCGAATTCTTAAATATTTCCACGGCCTCGCCGCCATCCCATGCATGGGCAGTTTCAAACCCTTCCATTGACAATATTTCCATCAGAATCTCCGCGTTCATCTCTACGTCCTCGGCAACAAGTATCTTAACCTGTTTAGCCGTTTCCGTAGTACCGTGAGTTTCAACGCTCTTTGTCTCCCCGCTCTCTTTCAAGTAATCGGGTATTTCCTTTACAACTGCGGACGGAATTCTAACCGTAAAGGTACTTCCCACTCCAAGCTCGCTCTCTACGGTAATGCTGCCGCCCATTGCATCGGCAAGCAGCTTACTGATAGCCATTCCAAGCCCCGTTCCTTTTATCTCGCTCGTATTACGGTTCTTTTCCTGACTGAATGAATCAAATATCTTACCGATATACTCTTTCGAAATACCTATACCGGCGTCTTCACATTGATAAACGGTAGTAACATGCCCGTCGTCCGTCTGTTCCTGTCTTACCGAGAATTTGATATACTTTCCTTTTGGAGTGAACTTCGCGGCATTGCCAACAATGTTCATGAGTATCTGTTTTGTCCGCGTCACGTCGCCCTCTATACAGGGCGCCGTAATATCCTTTTCCACTATAAACTCCACGCCGCGGCTTTCAATGTTATCGGCCTGCATTGCGGCAATTTCATCTACCAACGCCTCTACCATAAGCGGCTCCCGGAAAATATCAATCTTACCTGCCTGCAGCTTTGATATATCAAGAATGTCGTTTACCAGTGACAACAGATAATTTGCCGTGCTATGGGATTTTTTAAGCCAATCCTTAATCTGCGGCTTCCTGCCGTCGTCGTCAATATGAATCATAATCAGGTGATTCATGCCAATCAGACCGTTGAGCGGCGTTCTAATCTCATGGCTCATGTTTGAAAGAAACTCTTTCTGCGACCTTGCCTTCTCGGTTTCACGGATGGTCTTATTCTGATATTTCATTACAAGAAGCAGCATGACTACAACCGTCAGCATACTGAAAAACAGCATTAGCATACTCATCGTAACAAATGTATTCGTCTGTTCCCTGAATACGGCTTCATTTACCGCCATAACAAAATACAAATCGATTCCCTCACGAAACGGTATGAAGTAAAATAATTCCTGATAACGTTCGCCTACATGGCGATGATAGAATGAAAATGTTTCCTCTTTTTCAATCTTTTCTGCAACTTCCGCGACCGTCATCTCAGTAGTCTCCGACTGTTCCAAATGGACAAACAGATTGTCGGTTCTGTTCGCGCTTCCTTCCTTGTTAACATTGATGATATAATTTCCTTTTAAATCTATAAGGGCGCTTTTTCCACGGCTCTTTCCATTTACAACAAAGCTGTTAATAACCATATTATCCCGAATGACCGATGTATCGCTTATACCGATAAGCGCGAGCATCTTTATACCCTCTACTTCAAAATCCTTAAGCCTTATCCCATAGAGAATACTCTCTTTCCCCGAAGAACTGCCTTCGGCTCCGTCAACGTATCTTTCTACAACCTGTTCTTCCCCATTTGCAAAATAAGGCATAAAATCCAAATCACCGTTTATTGCCTGTTCATCCCGGACATTCCCGGCATATTTGCCCGTATAGACCGTTCCGTCCTCCGCCATCAGGTAGATATGTTCAAATATGCCGGAAAGACTTTCAAGCCTTATCCTTGTTTCAATATCACGGATTGTCCCGCACTCATAGTTAACAAAACGCTCCTCAATCTCGCGGAGGTCCTGCCAGCATATATCAATATAAGTTTCTATTGTTGTTTTGTCATGGTCGGCAAGCTCACTGATTGAACTGATAGTATTATCTGAAATCGTAATATTCAACTGTCTGATATAAAAGAATGTGACAAAACAAATAATTGTTATAACGGAAACCACTAATAACAAATAAAACGTTCTATTTTTCTTTTTCATCCTTACACCTGCTATCTTATTTCAGTTATCCCAGCATCTTATCGAACACGGATATTACATCGTCAATGTCAATCCGGCACGCAGTAATTAATCGTCATAATTGCTGTCAACAGCCCTGTCAAATATCCTACTAACCTCTTTTGACGGCGCCTTGTCAAGCATTGAAACAATGATACAGAATACCATACCGGCTGCAAATCCCGGAAGAAGCTCATATATGCCCGTCTTCTGCGTAAGAAATACAAACCATAAAACATCAACCGCCGCACCGGCAAGAACTCCCGCAATCGCTCCCTTATATGTAGTGCGCCTCCAGAACAGTGATAATATGACAACCGGACCGAACGAAGAACCGAATCCCGCCCAAGCGTTTTCTACCATGTTCATAATCGCCTGTGCGCCCTGGCCGTGGCTGCTTGCTATAAGATATGCAACGATTGCCACAACGAGCACAACTCCGCGTCCGACCCAGAGCATTTCTTTGTCGGATGCATCTTTTCGGAATACAGGCTTGTATATATCGCTTGTAAAGGAAGACGAAGCTACAAGCAGCTGGCTGTCCGCCGTCGACATAGACGCCGCCACGATTGCCGACATCAAAAGTCCCGCAATGAACACCGGGAAAAGCAGCCTTGCAAGCTCAATGAATACTAACTTCTGCATACCGTCAGGCAAAAGCGCCTCGCCGAGCATCATCCTTCCGAAGTAAGCCATAAGAAGCGCCGCGCCAAGGCTTAAAACCACCCATACGCTTGCAACTACCGCAGACTTCTTAACCATGCTCGGTTTCTCAATCGACATAAAACGCACAAGTATATGCGGCATACCGAAGTATCCGAGTCCCCATGCCAGTCCCGAAACTACTTCCTGCCATCCCGTGCCGAACGCATTCATTGAAAACGCATACTGCACGCCGTCTTTTGTATTCGTGTACACCTGCGACAGCGCCGCCGTATCCGGATTCTGCGTACATACTATTACGATAGGAACTGCCAGAAGCGCAATCAGCATAAGTATACCCTGGAAAAAATCAGTCCAGCATACGGCCTTGTAGCCCCCAAGGAATGTATATACTATTATAATAAGGGCAAATACGACCATCGCAATCTGCGCATCCATTTTTGGAAATACCGTTGTGAGAACCGTGCTTCCCGCCACAAATGCGGATGCGACATACACTGTAAAGCATACTAAAAATATTACCGCGCAAATAATCTGCAGCGTCTTTGTCGTGGACGCAAACCTGTTTGAAAGATACTGCGGAAGCGTAATGGAATCACCGGCAGCCTTCGAAAAACAGCGAAGCCTTTTGGCCACGAATACCCAGTTTGCAATCGTTCCAAGAGCAAGTCCTACTCCTATCCACATCTGTCCAAACCCAAACGCCATAACGCTTCCCGGAAGCCCCATAAGAAGCCACGCGCTCATGTCGGACGCCTGCGCGCTCATCGCCGTAACCCACGGACCCATGGCCCTTCCTCCGAGAAAGTATTCCTTTTCACCGCCTCCTTTGCTGCGCAAAAAGAAGAACAATCCTATTGCGATTACGACTACAAAATACAAAATAAATGCTGCTACTTCAAGATTCATAATAATCTCCTCTCCTCTCTTATAAACATACAAATTATATCATCACTCAGCCCAAAACTCAATATGCTATACTAGAGCGTGTTTGACAATTACTTTCTGCCAGATGCGTTT
>JAAVXK010000058.1 GCA_022790615.1 Lachnospiraceae bacterium | reverse complement strand
TTCTGATTTACTCTGAATCTCAAGGTCTTAATTCGAAACCACTTTCATGGTCTCTGATTGTTCCCCTGAAAATTCATCGGCTGTCTGTGCAGCCTGTTCTCTGAATTTTCAGGGATGTCTGATTATCGAATTTTCAAGGTTCGTGTATATAAAATGTGTCCTCCCTTATGGGATATTGACTACATTCACACTGTCGTTTTTCTATCTTATGTGCGACAGCGAAATTAATAATATCACTAAAAACGACTATTGTCAACACCCTTTTTTATTTTTTTTAATTTTCTGTTCTGTAAGGGAAAATACTACATTTTTATTATAAATAAGCCTTCCACATTTAGTCTTGACTTTTTTGATTAATCTGAATTCTACAATAAACAATTTGGGACCGTAATTACATGGCCCCAAAATTATTGTCGCTAAATTGCTTAACATGAATTACTTTACTTTAATACTCTTAGATACTTTTATTTTGCCGTACCTTACCGTAATCGTTCCCTTGCCTTTTTTATGTCTTGCCTTCAGCTTAATTTTCGTCTGTTTCTTATTAACAAGTTTAAAGAGCTTTTTGCCTTTTTTGTCAATGGACCATTTCACTTTACTTCCGTCAGGAGATGAAATATTAACCCGGATAGTTATAGTCTTCCCTCTTTTAACTGACGATTTGCCCTTCAATTTTACTTTCGGTAATGTTACATTTTTCTTAAGACCACCGTTTCCTACTGCATTTGTGCGGTCTGTATCCGGCGTCTTTGTAGGTTCGGCAATAGGCGGAACAGGCCCCTCGGAAGGCGTTGGCTCTTTTGTCGTATCTGGTTTTTCTGTCGTGTCCGGTTCTGTCATGTCCGGCTCTTTAGTCGCCTCCGGCTCACTTGTCGCGTCCGGCTCCTTAGTAACATCAGGTTTATCAGGAACAAATGTAGGCTGTGCCGGTTCACCCATATATATCGATGCCCCTTCATGTGAAGGGTTTACAATATTCATATAACCGTCGTCATCAAAGGTCACCTCGTCAATACATGTCTCGCGGTGAACTCCGAGTCCGTCTCCTGATAAAAATATGTTAATAGGAGAATAAAACCTGTGGTATGCGATATAATACCGGTCAATTCCATAACCGTCTTTTACATGCAGCATTGACTGGTGTCCCGTTCCCAGAATACCAAGACCCTCATTTTTTGCCAGCAACGGCCTGTGAATAACTGTTATTTTACCGTAAAGGGTATCTGACACTCCATAGTTCACATGATAATTCGGGCTGTTGGCATCGTCACATGTCCATGTCCAGTGATATTTACCGTCCCTCTTAATAACTACGACAGATTCCCTGAAATCCGTAAGGCCGTCAATCTGCTTCATACTTTTCTCGTCAATACTCATCATGTCGGCCCCGAGTTTCACGATAGCGGCTTTTCCATTGCCAAATGTTATGTACGAAACCCCGTCGTCATCGGTAAATACCGACGGGTCTATTGCCTGGCCCATACTTATTCCAAGTTCACGGCATTTTTCAACAGTAATAAGAGGTCTGCCAAGGTCAGTATACGGTCCTTCCGGTCGGTCAGAACTTGCAACTCCGATCTGGGATACGCCTGCGGCGTCCTTTCCGCAGTAGTAAAAATAATACCTGCCATTCTTTTTTTCAATTGCAGGCGCCCACGCGCTCCCTTTCACGGCCCAGCCTGACGACGCAATCCTAATACCATTTTCATTCAATCCTGGATTACTGTTGGCAAGCTCCATAATTATGCCTTCATCTTTCCATTCAGCCATATCGTCCGAAGACCACGCGTGGAATACGGTGCCGCTCCATCCCGGATAACCGTCAGTCGTAGGAAATATCCAGAATTTCCCGTCAAAGAAATCTATATCCGGGTCTGCATACTGTCCCGGAAGCACACTGTTATTGCACAGACACGGAGGTCTAATAGAATACTCCTCATTTCTGTTATTAAATGAAAAAATAACTTTTGCCCCTTTTCTAAGGTTCGCATTACTTCCATTTTTAAATGCTTTTCCGTCTACCGTAATTGCAACAGAATCAGCCAGCACGTCAAAATACATCGGAATATTGTCAATATCCGTTCCCGCCTTTACGTAAGGAAAAATAATATTTTTATCCGTATCTATTTTGGTGTAGACACATGTATGGTAATCCGTACCCCTGTAATCAAGAGCGGTTTTTCTGTCGGGGGCCGTTCCGATAACTGCGCCGCTTAATATACGCGCGCTGTCACCAGCCGCATCTAGAATTTCTTCCGCATCAAGCGCTCTGTTATATATGCGTATATTATCAAAGCTTCCTTTAAAATATGCGTCCGCGTCATACATCGAGCGTCCAAGATAGCCCGACAGGTTCGTTCCAAGGTATGAAGTGAGTATGCCGGTATCCTGATTTTGCGACACAAGTTTTCCGTTAATGTAAAGCTTCATTACCGTCCTGTCAATAACCAGGGCTACATTCTGCCACTCTCCCGTTGCCGCGCCCGTTGCCGATACTTCCTTCTCGTTTTGCCAGCCTTCCGTAGTTATCGCATTGCGTACACTGTTTCCCCTTATTCTAAGAAAATCATACGCACTCTGATTCTTTCCATATGTAAATGTAAAGAAGTTGCCATTGTCCATCTCAGATTTGACGTCCATACATATTGTCATTGTGTCCCTGTAATCAAAGAAACCACTCGGGAACGCTCCGTATGTCCCCTGGGAACCGTCCAAAACTAATACGTTTCCATTCTTCTCAGCGTCGTACACTACAGCCGCATTACCATAAAGTATGCCGTCATCCGCCGTATCATTACCGGCCGCCGTGTCCGTAAGTGTCTTTTTTCCAAAATCGGACTCAAAATCATATGTAAGCACGGGTTCAGCAGACTCTTCCTCATCCAGAGTACCTCCTCCGTATTCCGCACCGAAGGCTTTACGTATCCGTTCATCTTCCTCTTTTGTCAGTCTCATTACCGTGCCATGCCTGAACTTTCCGTCAACAAATGACGCGGATATTTTTGTATATTTTCCTTTTGACAAATCATCCGTAACAAATGCGGCATATCCGCTATTATCGCCCATAGCGCACCATCTTCCGTCCGGAAGCTGATATACGGTAAATCCCTCGCGCCTGTCAAAACCGGCTTCGGTATAATTATTTCTGGTTACAATTCTTTCCCATGAACCGTTAGGAACGCTTCTGTTCCTATCCATTGTAACATCGAACACATCTTCTGTATCAAGCGTCTTACTTCTGTCAATGACTGTCCTCCAGTCAGAAGTTGAGAATCTGTAATAATATTCTCCGTCATTTACAATCGTAGTGTCTATTATATTCACTTCATCGCCTGAATTCTCATCTTCCGAAAGCCATACTTCTGGAGTCGTAAATGATGTAAAATCCTTAGTACGGCAAACATATACACGCAGTGCATTTTTTTCAGTATTAACAAGCGAATTGTCTCTTATTGACCAATACACAACGTAATCGTCGTTTACGCTGTCATATATAGCTTCGGGCGCCCATACGCAGCCCGCGTTTTCAAAACCCGAATATACAAGTCTTGGCTCACTCCAGTTGACAAGGTCAAAAGATTCCCACACGACAATGTTTTTGCTCGCACTCAGCTGATTCCAGCCGCTTCCTCCGGCCCCTCCGCCTTCCGCGTGGAGGTCGGTACCAAGTATCCAATACTTGGTACCGTCATTTGACCTTATAATATGAGGGTCTCTCACGCCTTTGTCGCTTTCCGCAGCATCATTTGCAAGAATCGGCATCGGCGTTCCGGCTGAATCCTTATTAAGCTTCTGCCATACAAGACCGTCTTCGCTGTAACCGAAAAATATCTTTTCATAGCCTCCTTCGACATTAAAGAATGTCCAAAGATATCCTCCCATATCATCACCCATGTCGTCTTTTGCCAACACTGTAAGTCCGTTCAATAATGTAAGTGTCATTGTAATGCTCATTATATATGCCATGCATCGTTTAAAAAACTTGTAATATTTCATGCATTTCCTCCACACATTATAACTTATCGTTTATTTTTCCTGAATTCTTACTGAAACCGACTTTGTGGTAAGCTTAACTGATACGGGTTTTGTGTACCTGCCGCCTCTGGTTACAATATACATGACAGGTGACTTGAAGATACGTTTCTTCTTACCACCCACAGTTTTATACGCACATAGCTTTATCTTATAATATCTGCCCTTTTTGAGCTTATTAATCTTTACTTTCCTCTTGGAACCTTTCACTTTCTTATACCGCTTATACTTATTTCCCCTGAGGGCATAATATACGCGATAACTGTCCGCACCGCGCACAGCGGTCCACTTAACCTCAACAGAACCTTTTGTTTTGGACTGCTTTACAGTAAGATTAACATCCTGATCAGCAGGCGGCTGCGGGCTAGGTGTAACTGGTGCGTTGCTTACTACCGGCGGATTCGGCGTAGCTGATGCAACCGGCTTATCCGGCTCCGGTTTCGGAGTATCCTGCGGCGGATTAGGAGTGTCCGTAGGCTTCGGTGTGTCCGTAGGTTTGGGTTCTTCCGTAGGTTTCGGCGGAGCTGTTTCATCCGGATTGTAAGGTATATTCATTATCTTACAGTATTCTTCTCTCGTAACCCTTATAGGCGTGCCATGGCGTGCATTTGAAGGCATCTTATACGTTCCTGCGGCCGGCTTCTCAAACTTTCCGCTTTCAAGGTCCGTCGTAATAAGAGGGTAATAGCCTCCTTTTCCATAGTTGTCTACAAGCAGACACCATGTATCCACAGGAGCGTCGTCCTTATTTAATTTGAATATTGTCGGACCCTCGACTCCTCCGTTGCCGTTAAGTGAAGCCGACGCAATATGTGAGAATTCGCCAAGCACACCGCTGCTCTTCTCAATGAATATAGTTTTACTGTGCGCACCATATTTATTATCCGAACCGCCTTCATTTTTTGAATACCTGTAGTAAGTACCGTTATGCTCAATCATTGTCGTGTCAATCGTAGACTGGTCTATGTCAATATAGACTTCCGGCTCTGTAAATGAGTAGAAATCCCTGGTTTTGGCATAATATAACCTCTGCTTGCTGTAGCCGTCTTCTTCCACTTTCGAAGCCCAGTATACTATATATTCCCCTGTCTTTGCATCATATGTAGCCTCCGGAGCCCATGTACAGCCTGCTCCGATTGACGCTGATACCTCAACCATTCTCTGATTACTCCAGTTTACGAGGTCTGTGGACTCCCATATCATAAGGCTCTGGCTTCCCGCCGTCTGCGCCGCATTCCAGCCGCTTCCTCCGTTTATTTTGAGGTCCGTGGCTATGATATAAAATTTGTCGCCCTCGGCCGAACGTATTATGTACGGGTCTCTTACTCCCTTTTCTCCCATTGTGGATATAAGCGACGGTTTGCCGTCGTTAAGGTCCGTCCAGTTCATTCCATCTTCACTGGATGCAAAGTATATCTGCTCACCCTGCGACCTGCCTTCACCTATGAAATATGCAAAGAAGTAATCTGTATAATCTTCTTCCTTTATCTTATCAGGCGCTGCCTTTACGGTAAATACATATTCTTTCGTTCCTTTTTTTCCGTTAACCGTTATACTCGCCGTAAGCTTTACAATCGTATCCGACGCCGGACGCTTTACTGTTCCGGCCGGGGTATCGTCGTAGCCCTCGTTCTTATGACTGTTAACATCCACAATCTCCGGATGGTCTGACTGCCATGTAATAGGAATTCCGTTTGCAGTCTGTACAGGAAGCGTTATGTTTCCATATACCTCTTTCCCTTTCTCACTTGAATATGGGAGGACGACGTCGTCTAATACCGAATCAATTGTCTGCGCCTTTACGGTAAATGTAAATGTCTCCGATTTCTCACCGTCAGCGCCCTGCCACGTAGCCTTAACCGCAACCTGTACGTCTTTATCATCCACCGGCCTCACAACGTTTCCGTTTTCATCAATTACACTTTGATCTTCCGGTATTTCCCATGTAACCCTGGTTCCTGCAACGCTTGCCGGGAACGAAAGGTTCGATTTGATATTGTCCAGCGCGGTATTATCTTTAAGCATAATTCCGTATATTGACGCCGCAACATATGAGTCAAGGTCAATATCTGCCGTCTCACGTGCAACCTGGGCGTCAGTAAGGGCGTTGTCATATACAATAAACCTTCCTACCGAGCCTGAAAATAGAGGGTCTGCGGCATACAGTGATTTTCCAATGTATCCTATCACATCAAGCCCTTCAAAGAACGACGTGATATCGAACGGGTTATTTCCCGTACCCACTTTTACACCGTCCACATAAAGCGCCGTCTTATTTTCATTTACAACTGCCGTGTATACATGGAAACTTCCGTTTTTACCTACAGAATTCACCGCTATCGTATTTTCCTGTCCGTATGCTCCCGTTTTATTAGAATCGGGCTCCTGCTGCGCAACAGTAAATTTCGTTTTAGAATCCTTATTGGTCGGGGTCAGGAACGCATAATTCCAACTGTCTTTACCGAGGCTTACAAGCCACTGGTCATTTGCCTTTTCAGTAGACGCCACAACGCTTATAGTAAACGTGTTGTCATCCACAACTCCCTTTGGAAGCTCCGCATACCCGTTATTGTCGAGCTTCATAATATTAGTACCGTTATATGATACAAAATTATTTTGTGATAGATTTTTGACAGCGGCATCATAATTGTCGCCCGCAAGATTGTCAAGCGTCTTTCCGTCAGACGACATATCATATTCAGCCTTAACGACAGGTTTTTGAATAATATCGAATTCCACGGTCTTTTCACCAAAGTAATCCGTACCTTCCACTGCCTTTATCGTAATTGTTCCTTTTCCTACAGACGTATTCTCACCGTATTCCACAGTATAATCCCTTCCGGCCTCAAGAACCGTCTCCTTATATGCGGCTGTAATCGCAGGCGCAATCTGAGAACCCGTCTCCTCATATTCTTTTTCATAGCCGCTTATCACCGCTTCTGACAGATTCATGCCCGAATCAGACTCAACCGTCACCTGAATAGACAGATTCCTCATCTGTTCAGGACACTCCTGTTCGGCGCTCATCTTTAGAATAGGAAGTCCGTCCTCGGTCCAGTGTACATTCTTAACCCTCGCATGTCTGCACGGGTCGTACAGAGAGTTTGAAGAAGCCCATTCACACTGATCCCTGTAACACTCCTCCGAGCGCGCATGATATACGAATACCGGATTTCCTTCAAGGTCCACGGTAAAGCTGTTATGACCCGGACCGTACTCTCCCGGTACGTCCGACGAAGTAAGCAGCGGATAACCGAGCTTGGTCCATGACGCCGCATCCATAAGGTCTGCATCTTCATCGGCATACAGCATTCCTATACAATACTCCGGACCGGTTCCAGACGCTGAAAATGCGCAGAAAATCTTTCCGTCATGTTTGAGAATGGTAGGTCCTTCATTTACACGCTCGGTATCCCTTTCCCATCCGAATTCAGGAGTTGTGAGCATTACTACCTTGTCGCTCGTTCCGTTCCACGGACTGTCAGGGTCTATCTCCTGCATATAAAGCGCGGACTGCCCTATAATATCAGCCCATATTACATAATGCCTGCCGTTATTCTCCAGATAAGTCATGTCAAGCGACATATTTTTAAAGTATCTGCTATCAAGGCTCGTAGCCGCATGAATCTCATAACTGCCGTCCCCAAGCTTCCAGCTTTCTTCATTATAAGGGTCTTCGTTATTCTGGCATACAAGTACATAAGGCCTGATTGCCCAGATATTGTCCGAGTTGCCGGCTGCAAAGAATACGTACCACTTTCCGTTAATCTTCTGTAATTCAGGAGCCCATACATGCCTGGACATCTTTCCGTCGGCTGGCGCTTTCCATATTGTTATTTCCTTATCCTTACCTCCGTTATCATCAGAGAGTTCCTGAATGGAATCTGCTTTTCTCAGTACAATCCTGTCATATCCGTTGTTAACATTGTTAAATGCCGGATATGACGCCGTGAAATAATAACATTTACCCGTTTCATCATATTTTATCTGCGGGTCCGCGCGCTGCTCAATAAGAGGATTGGAATATGGCACGACTGAGCCTGTAAGCGTATATGTGCCGGCCTTATTCATGCTGATAGTGTCCGTATCCCACTTAATGTTAAGAGCTGCCTCGCTTCCGTCGCTGTATGTGGCCGTCGCAGTTTTTGGAAGAACGCCGGCAAGCTCCGACTCTGTATTGACGGTAACCGAATCAACGCCAAGCGTAACCTTTTCATTGGTTACTACATCGAATCTTTTTACAATCGTGTCGTACTCCGCTTTTGTTACTGCGGCTATGCTGCATCCCGACGCTCCCTCCGGTACCGCCATCTGCGACACGTCGGTTTTCGCTGCCTCATACATCGACTTGTACTTTTCATACCCTTCTTTGCCGGAAGTAATAAGCTCTCCACCGTTATATGTAAGAAGGTCATTTGAATTATATACGTAATACGCCTCGCTGTTCTTGCCCTGCGGCGCAATCATAGCAAATGAACCGTCCTCATTTCTGCACAGTCCTATTCCCGCAAATCTTATGCCGGTACTCAGGTTCTTGTTTCCGTCAGACGTATCATTTGCGGCAAACAGTATTCCGGCATTTCCGTTAAGGGCGGCAAATGTTTCCCTGTCCGTGCTGCAGGCAATATGCAGGCTTCCCGTACGGTCGTTGCTTCCCCTTACATATCCTAAAATGTATCCATATGGCTGCTCCATTACAGTTACCTCAAATTCCTTAACAGCAGTACTGTTTCCCTTGGTGATTGCGGCCGTAAGGATGACTGTTGCGTTTCCTGCCCCCACTGCCGGCCTTTTGCTTCCAAGCTTTCCCGTACTGTCCATTATCTCTTCATCAGAAGACTCCCATGAAATTACGGTGTCATATGCTCCCGTTTCCGGAAGCGCTATATCATCAGCGGCAAACACCGGAATTGAAAGAAGCTGTTTTGCATTATTAACATCATTTTCGTCATCAACCGCGGCCACCGTTATAGCAAATTCCTTCTTCTCAACTGCATCACCGAGCGTAAATGCTGCGGTAAGAGTAGCGCTGCCCGTCTGTCCGCTCCTTGTTATAACGCCTTCGTTTGTAATGACGGAAGCGTCGGACGTCGACCACTCTATCCTGACGCCGTCCCCGGCCTCTGATGGAAGCGTTATGTTTTCCCTGAGATTCTCAGTCTCTTCAAGCCAAAAATTATCCGCCGTATTTTTAACTATCATACTGTTGTAATTATTCTGTATCTGTTTCATTGAAAGAGGGGTGCTATATACTTTCACATCATCAACAAGCCCTTTAAACAACGAGTCCCAGTTATTAACCGCAATATATATATCCTGGTTTTCGCCGGAAAGCGGGTTATTGCTTCTGTTGTCCTCTCCTATCTTTACTCCGTCAAGATAAGACGACACCGTGCCGTCTGTTCCCGTAAGCACGAGATTGTGCCATACTCCCGCGGACATACGCGGCGAAAACAGAGTGGTCCATGTGCTGAGCGTTCCTCCCTTTCCCCATATCTTGAGCGTATCGGTTCCGTTATTTCCGGATACCCCGAGCCACCTTTCGGGATTATGGTGTCCAAGAAACAGCATTACATGATTTTCAGGAAATTTACCATCCGGCTTTACCCACATAGAAACCGTGAATTCATTTCCTATATTCTTCTTATTAAGCTTAAAGCCGTAATCCCCAACGCGTACCGCCCTTCCTTTTATACCGTCCTCATATTTTATTTCGCCGGTATAGGAGGCAAAAGACTTTCCGCTCGCCTCGGCCTCGTCCTGTCCGGTTTCGTCGCATTCATTCTTAGTGTTATCATCAAATGCATATGCGCCCACTAAGAAATCGTCAACTGAAATCCCGTCGTCCTTAGGAACCATCACATCAAATGTTCTTTCCAGGGTACTTCCGGATTCTCCCGCAGAAACAACTGCCGTAAGCGTTACCTGCTCGTCTTCCATTCCTCTCGTCACAACGCCTTCCTCCGTAATCACCGAAGAGTTTGACGAACTCCATGCGATATCCGCCCCAAGCTTCCTTACCGGGAGCTCAATATCCTCCCGCGCTGTCTCAGGCACAGAAAGCCCGTCGTATACGTCCTTGATTACGGCGTCTGTAAGCGAACTTTTAATTCCATCATAAATAATAAAATTATCTATTTCAGCATTACAGTATTCTCCGCTGCCCCAATTGGCGCGACCTATATAAAATACGCCGTTATCTCCGAGTATGTCCGATACCTTGGCCGTAACCGTCGTTGTCGCGCTAAGCACGCCATCCTTAAATATCCTGATTCCATCCTCATGCACTACGACGTCATAGTGGTGCCAGCCGCTCTCACTTGAAACCGAAGCAGTTCCCGACTCCGGGGCGCTGCGCCCGTTCTTGTATCTCTCCACGGTCATTGACGAACCGCTGTACAGACATCCGAGATATGTATTGGTCGCCCAGTTTTGCGCCTTATCATCGGGAGCTGCATAAAAAGACCAGTTCGTGGAAGTCCTGAGGTTGTTGATATCGTATGATATCGTGAACTCCTCTTTTCCTTTAAGAATACTCGAACCGTCCGCCGCCGTAATTGACAGATACTGGTTTGTTCCGTTAAGCTTTAGCGCTTTTCCGTCGTCATGTTCCGACGTATCGTATGAATTCGGCGCTTCGGCGGCAGCATTGCCGGCATTAAGCGGGTTGTCTGCATCGTCAAAGGTAAGCTCACATAGCTTTTGCTGTTCCCGAGACTCTTTTTGTCCCGACGCGCCCGCACGTGCCAAATCCGGCATACCGGTAATCAGCATTGCAGCGGTCAGAAGAAGCGACATACCTTTTTTTAATGCATGCTTTCCAATTAGTAGATTTTCGTGTTTCATTTTAATCCCCCTTCTATTAATTTATTTCTACACGTATCGTTACAAGAGCATTTTCATAATCTTGCAAATACGAATGCAAAACCAAATCAAAGACTATCACTTGGGTTTAATATTTTTATCTTTTATTACGTTGTTCAATATACATGGAAAATTTTCGTTTTCCCCGGTATATGCGCGGTATACCCGCTTTCCTTCCACAGGGTAAAACGAACGAAAGATAATATTATTAAAATATTCAATAGATAGGAACTTTTCCCCATAATACGCGTCAGTTCCTAAATGGCAGCATGCCGCATCTGATGTTACGCCGCCCCCAAATACTATTATACTTATTAATACAACAATTACAGCACACACTTTTCTATCCACAGGCAACATCCCTTTGATTGGAAAACACATAATCATTGCATGTATCACATTTAAATATTAATATTTTTTTTACATAATGTCAACAGGATTTATCATTTTGTAACCAATTAATTACCGCGCACAGCAAAACTGCCATCGAATACCGCAAAACAGTCATTGCATTATTATGCAAAATATGGTATAATATGTATGTGTTATTTTTTTATCAAATAGTAAGGAGGTATTGCTAATGGGAAGATTTACATTACCAAGAGATTTGTTCTACGGCAGAGACTCGCTTGAGAACCTCAAAAACCTTTCAGGTAAAAAGGCGATTGTTGTTTCGGGCGGCAGTTCAATGAAAAAAGGAGGATTTCTTGATAAGGTCGAGAAGTATCTTCAAGAAGCAGGAATGGAAGTCAAATTTTTCGAGGGTGTTGAACCTGACCCTTCAGTTGAAACAGTTATGAAAGGCGCCGCCGCAATGCAGGAATTTCAGCCTGACTGGATTGTATCTATAGGCGGCGGCTCCCCTATTGACGCCGCCAAAGCCATGTGGGCGTTCTATGAATATCCCGATACCACTTTTGAGGATTTGATTACGCCGTTCAACTTTCCAAATCTGAGAACAAAGGCACGTTTCTGCGCTATCCCGTCAACATCCGGTACTGCGACGGAAGTAACGGCATTTTCAGTTATAACAGATTATGCAAAGGGAATCAAATACCCGCTCGCCGATTTTGAAATAACGCCTGACGTCGCCATTGTCGACCCTGCCCTTGTAGAAAGCCTTCCAATTAAACAGGTTGCATATACAGGTATGGACGCGTTAACACATTCCATTGAAGCCTATGTTTCAACTCTCAATAGTCCGTTTACAGACCCTCTTGCAATTAAGGCAATTGAGATGACTCTTGATTACCTTCCTCAATCATATCTTGGCGACATGTGTGCAAGAGAACAGATGCACTATGCCCAGTGTCTCGCTGGACAAGCCTTTTCAAATGCACTTTTAGGAATTGTACATTCGATGGCGCATAAGACTGGCGCGGTGTTCTCTACCGGCCATATTCCACACGGCTGCGCTAACGCAATCTATCTTCCTTACGTCATCAAATATAACGCCCACGAGCCTGAAGCCATGAGAAGATATGCGGATATTGCAAGACGCGTAGGTCTTGGGGGAACATCTGAAAAAGCGCAGGTAAACGCCCTTATTGCAAAGATAGAGGAATTCAACCGGGCAATGGCTATTCCTAAAACTATTCAGGAATTCGGTGTTAAGGAAGATGAATTCTTAGAAAAACTTGATACCATTGCAGCTAATGCCGTAGGCGACGCATGCACCGGTTCGAATCCGAGGGAAATTAACCCTGAACAGATGGCTAAACTGTTTAAGTGTACATTCTATGGAACGGAAGTTGATTTCTAAATAAAATACACACGTTAACACTGTGTAAAACTACAGACTAGAGCGTGTTTGAAAATTGCTTTCTGCCAGATGCGTTTCACACTTTGTGGGAGATTTGTGCCAAATGAGGGAAGCGTAGCGGGCTACGTTGACTGAATTTGGCGTAAATATACCGCAAAGTGGGGGCGCAGATGGCGGGAATGAATTTTCAAACACGCTCTAGTACATTGTTCGACAAATAACTGGACTAATCACGCAGAATGCTTTTCTGAGTGTGCAGTTTGATTCAATTACGCAAAAAGGTGTTGTCATAATATAAGACAACGCCTTTTTAAATGCCTGCATGCTCCTGCCGCAAACTGTACTTTTCCCATGCAATATCCATAAGTTCCCGCTCCGATACTATATCTGCCGGATACGCATAATCTTTTGCACATTTATCAAACGCCGCCTTAATATTTTCAGCTTTTGCGGCATCATTTTCCGATAACAGAGCATACGCGTACTGCGTCCTCATTATTGACGGCAGCTTTCTCATTGCTTTCATAAACTGCATCTGCTGTTTCGTAAGCATTTTATACAGGACGCTGCTGCGGTTTGACGCAATAAGCTCACAATATATCCTGTCGCATATAAGCATATTCCTGTGCAGCCCGACAATCCCGTTATCCGTTTCAAGAAAATGTGACATAAGGCTGTCGGCCTCGTCAAAACGTCCTTCATCCATTAGACGGTTGCATGCAAACACGCCTATTACGGCGATAATACTGTTTTTCATGTCTTCATCTCCGGGCACGGCAAACCACTCGGCCGGCATATCCTTCAGTCTCAATCCCCTTAACGACTGCTCGCTCGCCTTTAACTGCACCCAGAATGCCCGTAATGCTTTTGGACTCCGTAAAACCGAAAGCAGGTTATAGCCGTCATTGTTAACTGAGCCCATATTCATTGGCATCCCGTTCATGAAAGCAACGATAAACCCGCAAACCGATAGCATAAGCATTGCACCTGACAGATATTTTGACTGTCCGGACGCATAATAGAAAATCAAAAACATTATTCCGGTAAATATATTCATTAAAACTCCGCCAAGATTATAGAACACAACCGGAATTCCGCCGTCTTCAAGCGGAGGCGGAGCCATTATACATTGTCCGGCCGTTCCTTTAACCGAAAGCCTGCAGAATCTAATCCTGCCGTGTTCCTTAATCCACATAAAACTCATAATTCGAAAAGATGCGAATTCATATCCTGACAACCGGCCGAAAATCAAATGCCCCGCCTCATGGATAATAATATGAAACCATACTGACATATACAAAAACACAAGCATTACTATAATATAGATAAATCTTTCCGAAAGCGTATTATAATCTCCGTCAACTACATATGACGTCATTGTCCAACCTAAGATTCCCCCCAATAGCATGAATAAAACTATTGATATATATTGTCCCGCGGATGTTTTTTTCTTTGTTTTATCTTTCATCATGTACGCTCCCTCTATATGTCTTTATATGCAGGTCTGTCCGGCTGTGTATTCCGTGTGTTGTGTATCAGTTTAAACTATTCATGCGGCGCCTGCTTTTTGTGTCAGGACAAGGCAGAAAATACAGGCTATGCCGGGTTAATATGAATCATTATATGTTTTACATTCCGGAACTCCTGCTCAAGCCCGTCATGTATTTCCTCGGCAATATCATGCGCGCTCCTAAGCGGCATATCCCCGTCAAGGCAAATCTCAACCTCGACATAGATTCTGTTTCCAAACATTCGCGTCTTTAAAAGGTCTATTCCACGTACCTGTCCATATGATGCAATATACTCAGACAGCCGTCTCTGTGTCTCCTCGTCGCATGCCTTGTCAGTCATTTTCCCAATTGCCTCGGCCATTATGTCAAATGAAGTCTTTAAAACAAATATACATATAAGCACGCTCGCTACAGAATCCATAACGGGATAGCCCATCCTTGCAAATCCGATACCAATCAAGGCCCCAACTGACGATATGGCGTCTGAACGGTGATGCCATGCGTCGGCCATGAACGCCGACGAATCTATCATTTTCGCGTAATGCCTCGTATACCAAAACATCGCCTCTTTTATTACAATGGAAACTACAGCGGCAACCAATGCCATTATACCCGGTATTTTGTGTGCTTCCCCAGTTACTCCTATTATCCTTCCAATTCCCGAATATCCGATACCAAGGCCCACAATCATGAGTACCGCCGCAAGAATCAGTCCCGCTACACACTCAAGCCTCTCATGCCCGTACTGGTGCTCATCATCGGCCTCTTTCTGTGATATATATACTCCGACAACTGCGACTATGGTCGTAAATATATCGGAGAGCGAATGCACCGCATCTGAAATCATCGCGCCTGAATCGGCGGCAATTCCTGCGGCGAGCTTGAACACAAATAATATAAGATTCCATGCCACAGTAACTACCGTAAGTCTGAACGCGACTTTTTTAATGTTGGTTTCCCTGATGTCAGAGTTATTATTTTTATTATTTTCTGTCATAACAATTTTATTTTCCTAACTTCTTATTATTTGCCTTCCTATCCCGTCAATAATCCCGAATATACCTTCCGCAAGCTTCCTGTGTCCGTCGCCTGACAAATGCAGTCCATCTTCTCCAAGGACAGCTCCCGTTTCATCCGCATCAAGAAACATCCAGCCCTCTTTCTCAGACCTGCTTCGAAGCTTCGCGCCAAGTTCACGCGATTTTTTTATCGAATATTCATCAAACGCGCTATCCCCCAAAATTCTCTCATCAATAGATTTTGGGGATACCAGCAATACACTGACACGCTCATTCTGTCTGTCGTCAAGTAGTCTTTTCATATCCTTTACAAGCAGACAAACCGAATCCGCAACCTGTTCAGCGTCTTTATTATATCGTGTTTTAACGTCGTTCGTGCCAAGCATTACAATAAGCCAATCAACGGGCCTGTGCGACAAAAGACAGGCGGTCATATAACTGCGTCCGTTCAAAAACGGTTCTTCTACATCTGTCTCATCAGCCGTTCTTCCGTTGAGTCCCTCCTCTATTATATTATATCGTCCCCCCGATAATGTTCCGATTATTCCCGTCCATCTTTCTTCTTTCACATATCTGTCCCCAATCATGGGCCGTAATCCCCATGTGTTGGAATCGCCGTAGCATAAGATATTCATTTACAGTTACCTCCGATACTATAGAAAAGCGCTTGAATCCACGCTGCGTAACTATATTATAACAGCATCGGAGGTCTTTGCAATACGTATTATGAATTTTTAGATGCGTGTCTGTAAAGCAATGCAAACGGGCGTGTATGCCTGAGATTTTTTTTCATACGCATACGGGAAGTATATATGCTTTGACACCGCTCCCGCTTAGCGAAACACATGGCGCTTCTAAGGAACAGACAGCGCCACGACGGTATAGAAAATATGGTTTTCGTCTTTAATTATTTATCTTACTCTTGCCGTCTTCATGCCTAAGACGGCAGGCTAGAGCGTGTTTGAAAATTGCTTTCT
>JAAVXK010000064.1 GCA_022790615.1 Lachnospiraceae bacterium | reverse complement strand
TTCGGTAATCGTAAGATAGATGAATGGTATAATCTTTGTATCTTAGTAATAATTCAGAAACAGAAAATGAAAAGGAGCCAATATGAATAAAAAAGTACATATTCTAGCCTGTCTGTGTGCCTGCATGGCTTTAACCGCTTGTGGAAAACAGGACGATGCGGCAGCTGCGCCCGAGCTTCTCACACCGGTAATGTCCGCAGGCAATACGGTAAGGGCTGAAATTGGAGATATTGATAATACCGAAATATACACGGCGGAAATAATTCCTTATACAGAGGAACTTTCATTTGAAATGGACGGAGAAGTTGATACTGTATATGTGAAAGAGGGTGACCGCGTAAAAAAGGGGGACAGGCTTGCCGTTCTTACCGCAGGCGCCGACAACCAGGAACAGAAAGATATAGAAAATGAACTGGATGCCGCTAAAAAAAGCAATGCCGTTGAAAATCTGGCGCTTACGTATGACATAAAGATCCTGAAGCTTGAAAAGGAACTGCTTCAGGATAAGGTAAAGAAAACCTCGGGCAAAGAAAAGAAAGAGACCGAGAAGGAACTTGAGATTAAGAAGGCCGATATTACTATTGCCGAGCAGAATCTTCTCAATCAAAAGGAAATGCAGGAAATTGAGCTTGCACAGCTTCGCAGAAAGAAGAAATTAATTAATGATGATTCCGCCAAGTATTACATTACATCAACCATGGACGGAATTGTCAGCTATGTAGGTATAAAAAAAGGACGCTCCGTTGTTACCGGCGAATCTGTGATTGCCGTGTCGGATGAGGGGCTGAAATATATTCGAGGCTCGTTCGTTAACAGCAGCACATATCTTAGGGCAAAAAGATGCTATATCAAATATAACGGGAATGAATATGAAGTGGCAATGCGTGCGTACGATACCACGGATGTAACGGATATGCTTGAGTCAGATATAAAGCCGTATTCGTATTATGATTTTAAAGAGGACCGGGTTTCAATTAATATCGGCACATATGTTGATTTGTGTCTGGAAGACAATAGCGGAAGCAATGTGTTGCTTCTGCCGGTCAACGCGGTATATACTGACGACGAAATAAGCTATGTGTATAAAAATGAGAATGGACGCAGAGTTCTGACAGAGGTAAAGAAAGGAATTGTGAATTCTTCGTATGTTGAGATTGTAAGCGGGCTTGAGGAAGGAGATGAAGTATATGTTAAACCGTAAATTGATTTATCTATGTATACTTTGCATCATTCTTCCGGCATTGGCGGCGTGCGGGCAGAAGAAAGTTACAGAGGAGACCGGCGCCGGGGAAGATTTCGAATATCTGTACCATGCGGCGCTTAACGGAGATGCCCTCGATAAGGATGGAAAAAAAAGCGTGCAGAAGGAATATAAGGTTGAGAAGGGAGAATTCAGGAAAAGCATATCGGAAATTGGCGAGATAGTGTATGAGGACTTGTATTATGAGGAAATGGAGACTGACAATGCTGACAATGTGAAATTTCTTGTGGAGGTTGGCGATAAGGTAAAGAAGGGAGACGTGCTTGCGACATACGAAGCGGTGTATGACAATATAGAAATTGTCGAACGAACAAGGGATGTTGAAAGCATGGAGAATCAGTACCGGGCCGAGTATGAATCCCAGAAGGCTGAGATAAATATGGCTGAGCATGAGCTGAAAGAAATAAAGGACAAGAAAGAACGTGAAATTAAGGAGCTTCAGATTAAGAAGCTAAAACTTACGCTTGAAAAATTTGCTGAAACCGAAGATTCCATTATTTTGGAGAGAGAGGAACTTAATGATACGATTAGGCGTAATGGAATGAATTCCATTATTGCCACGCATAGCGGGTACGTTGTGGAGAAAAATGAAAAAGAAGAGGGCTTTGTCAAAGGAGACTGTATGGTGACGATTTCGGGAAAAGAGAAATACCATATCGCAATTCCGGTCAGAGATGAAGTTAGCGGTATGAAATACGGCTCCGACGTTACCGTTATTGTAGAGGGAATGAACGGTGCGGCTGACGTGACTATGCAGGGAAAGGTAATGGCTGCATCCAATATTCTTAATCCGAGAAAATACTCAGCCGAGACCGTGGTTCGTTTGACGGACGAGCCGGAGGGAGTTGACTGGAATAATCCCATTAAGGTACGTTATGACGGCATATATGTGGAGGACGCCCTGCTTGTTCCGGTTGACGCCGTAATGACGGAAAAGACCGGCGGCGGAAAATATGTTGAGGATGTCGAGTACGTCTATATAAAAAATAATGATTTGATATACAAAAGTTATTTGAATGTTGTTGACAGCAATAGTAAATATTACCGTGTATGCGGCGGAGTGGCCGAAGGAGATACACTGGTTTGTTTCAAATAGAAAGGCGGGTGATTATGCTATGTTCAGATTTATGATGCAGAAGATTATACATAAGAAATGGATGGTCGTATGCCTGCTCATAGGTAACGTTTTGTTAATGGCAATCGCCTGCAGCAATCCCATGTACAAAAGTGCGTCGCTGCAAAGGATGCTTACAAAACAATTCAGTGATTACATTGTCTCAGAAGGAAAATACCCGGCATACGTACTTGCGGAGAGTTATATTTCAAGAGGAGAGACGGGCGCGGACTCATATGTCGAGATGACGGGTCTTGTAGAAAACTTATCTGACACAATAGGTTTTGACCAGACAGACTGCGTGCGTTATATGTCGACCCCTAAGGGTTCTGCAATTTCCGTACTGCAGAGAGAAGACAACAAGAGAAGCCATTCCATAAAGGTTGCGGCTCTTAGCGGTCTTGATGAACACGCCTCCATAATTGCAGGCAGGATGTACAATGGCGAGACGGTTGACGGGATATATGAGGCGGTTGTCAGCCAGAATATGTTAATCAGCAACAATTACATATTAGATGAGGTTGTGGAATTTAAGGATAAAAACGATGCGTCTGGTAATCCTCTCAAAGTAAAGATTGTCGGCGTGTTCAAAAACAGTGAACAGAAAGATGAATATTGGATTAAAGACCCTTCCATGTATGAGTCGGAATGTTTTATATCTTTTGACCTGTTTGAAAAAAGTTTTGTCAATACGGACAATCCTTCTCTTGAGATTGATGCATTGTGGTATCTTTTCTTTGATTATTCACGTATTATACCGTCGCATGTAGAAGATATAATAAAAAAGACGGAGGAAATAAGCGGCCGGTATAATATGAGGGGCGCAAGGGTAGTGGGGGAGCAGTATCTGCCGATATTAAAAGATTTCAGGCTGTCCGAGCAGAAGAGTCTTACCACGCTGCTTGTCCTGCAGGTTCCTGTATTTGTGCTGCTGTGCGCATTTATATTCATGATTTCAAGACAGATGCTTGAACTTGAACAGAATGAGATAGCCCTGTTAAAGAGCAGAGGCGCGGGTAAAAAGCAGATTATAGCAATCTATCTTCTGCAGTCGGTAATTCTTACCGGAATAAGCGTTGTAATTGGCGTTCCGCTCGGAATATTCATGTGCACGGTACTCGGCTCGGCGAACGGTTTTCTTGAATTTGTACATAGAAGCAGTCTGCGAATTCTGCCTGACGTCAGCGTGTTCCTGTATTGTCTTTTGGCCGCCTGTATATCGACAGCGGTTATGGTTCTTCCGGTTATGCTTGATTCCAACGTGTCAATCGTCAACATAAAACACCGGAAAAATAAACGTCGCAAATCGTTGTGGCAAAAAGTATATCTGGATGTTATTTTGTTTGCCGTCTCGCTGTATGGCCTATATTCCCTTAACGAAAGAAAAGATGTAATTATGGCGGATATGCTGTCGGGTAAGCAGATTGACCCGATGTTATGTTTGTGCGCGTCGCTTTTTATTATAAGCGGAGGGCTTGTCGCGCTCCGAATACAGCCGTTGATTGTGAGAATTGTGTATGCTGCCGGGGTAAAGTTCTGGAGGCCGGCAATGTTTGCATCGTTCCTTCATATAATCAGAAACGGGGTGAAGCAGAAGTTCATGATGGTATTTCTCATTCTTACAGTCGCCCTTGGAATATATAACGCGACATTTGCAAGGACAATACTGTCAAACGCCGGAGACTCTATTGATTATGCTAATGGCGCCGACGTCGTGCTGCAGGAAGTATGGGAAGATAACTCCGCATATATAGAGTGGATGAAGAGGAGCGGAAATGTTGATGAAAAGTCTGAAAACTCTGCGGTGCCGGAACTCGTATATATTGAACCTGACAGCACAAGATTTCTTAACATTGAAGGCGTGGAATCCATAGCGAGGGTATATAAGGAGCAGATTAATGTCAAGAAGGCTTCAAGAGACGCTGAAGATATACAGACGGAACTCATGGCAATCAATACAAAGGAATTTGGAGAAACTGTCAAGTTTAAAGAGAGTCTTCTCCCCGAACATATTAATACGTATCTAAATGTCCTTTCGACAAGGTCGGATGCCGTAATACTGTCAATGAATTTTCACACAAAGCAGGGGTATAATGTAGGTGATTCATTCAAATATACTACGGAAGATGGCATGGAAGCCAGCGTCATAGTATATGGATTCGTTGAGTATTGGCCTTCTTATTTGCCGGAAGTATACATGGTCAATGAAGACGGAGTACTGGATAAAAAGGACAACTACCTCGTTCTAGCAAATCTGGCTTCGGTTCAGGAACTAATGGGGGTACGCCCATACCAGCTCTGGCTCAAGATGAGCGGTTCCTCCAAAGCCGTATATGCGTTCGCGGAGGAGTCGGGGACGAAATTTACCATGTTCAAAGACTCGGAGGCTGAGAAAGTCAGCGTCAGGAACGATACGCTGTTTCAGGGAACGAACGGTATTCTGACAATGAGCTTCATAGTTGTTCTTATACTGTGCAGCGTAGGATTTTTAATATACTGGATATTGTCCATAAGGCAGCGTGAGCTTTTGTTCGGCGTTTTCAGAGCCATGGGCATGAAAAAGAGCGGAATTATACAGATGCTAATAAATGAACAGATATTCAGTTCAGGCATATCCGTTGCAATTGGAGCTGCGCTCGGCATGGCGGCGTCTGCGTGGTTTGTTCCGATAGTGCAGATCTGTTATTCGGCGGCGGAACAGGTAGTGCCGCTTGTCGTAGTGAGAAAGCAGATAGATATGATAAGACTGTTTGGAGTTGTGGGCGCGGTTATATGTATATGTATGGTTATACTTGGCCTGCTTATATCAAAAATCAAGATATCACAGTCATTTAAGCTTGGGGAGGACTAGGCCGATGGGAATGATAATTCAGACAAAAAACGTTGTACAGAGTTTTCCTGTACCGGCAGGAGAATTCATTGCACTTAAAGATATTAATATAGACGTGCCTGAAAAAAAGTTAACGATATTGAGAGGACGTTCCGGCTCGGGCAAGACTACCCTTATGAATATACTTGGCGGTCTTGATTATCCAAAATCGGGAGAAGTTATATTTGAAAATGAAAATATAGCGGCGCTTCCTGAAAATAGGAGGGAACGTATACGAAAGGAAAAAATAGGATTTGTATTCCAGTCGGTTGCGCTGATACCGATGATGAACGCGTATGAAAATGTTGAGTTTGCGCTAAGGCTTGCGGGCTGTAAGGGAAATAAAAAGGAGAGGGCGATGAAATGCCTTGAGATGGTAGGGCTTGCGAAGAGGATGAAACATATGCCGCACGAGCTTTCAGGCGGAGAACAGCAGAGGGTCGCTATTGCGAGGGCGATAGCGCACAGGCCCGAAGTTATATTTGCAGACGAGCCTACGGCGGAGCTTGATACAAACACGGGAATACAGGTTGTAAGGATATTCAGAAACCTTGTTGAAAACGAGGGCGTAACAATAGTGATGACGACGCATGACACGGGCCTTATGGAAGCGGCGGAATGTATATACGAATTGGAGGATGGAAGAATTGCCCAAAAGCTCGAAAAATAACAATAACGAAGATTATAATAATTCTACACCGGATTCTGATAAGATGATCGTGTGTGACAACCTTGTGAAGATATACAAGACAAAAGACCTGGAAGTTCTTGCGCTGCAGGGGCTTGACCTTGAAGTCGGCAGGAAGGAGCTTATGGCGATTATCGGTAACAGCGGAAGCGGCAAGTCGACCTTTCTTAATATGATTGGGGGGCTTGACAGGCCGAGTGCGGGTAAGTTATATGTTGACGGAAAGAATCTGTTTCGTATGACCGAGAAGCAGCTTGTGGAGTATAAGAAGAACACGGTTGGTTTTGTATGGCAGAACAATGCCAGAAACCTGCTGCCGTACCTTACCGCATGGGAGAATATAATGACCCCTATGCTGTTTTCCGGGGAGTCGGCGAGGAAGGAGCGTGCGGCGCAGCTTCTTGCACTTGTTGGGTTAAGCCATAGAAAGAACAGCAGGCTCAGCCAGTTGTCCGGCGGTGAACAGCAGAGAATTGCAATAGCGATTGCGCTTGCCAACAATCCAAAGCTCCTGCTTGCAGACGAGCCTACGGGTTCGGTTGACCGTAATACTGCCGATTACATACTTGACATGTTCCGGGAATTAAATGAGCAGCTTGGGGTGACAATCGTTATAGTGACGCATGACAAGACCCTTGCCAAAAAGGTGAACAGAGTCGTGTCAATCCGCGATGGGAAGACAAGCAGCGAGCGTATAATTAAGGAGGATTATATCAATAAACTCAATGATATGTCGCTTGACTGGGGTAGTATTGAGACACAGGAGGAATACGCAGTGCTTGACCGCGCCGGGCGGGTTCAGATTCCGAAGGAGCTGCTGGACGAGATAGGCGTAGCAGGAAATAAGGTTAAGCTTGAAGTCAGGGATGGTAAGATTGTAATAGATAAACCGGAGACAGAGAATATGATGGGCTGACACGGTAGTATGTAAACTTAATATTGAAAGAAAGGGATGTGTTTTGTGTCTCAAGTGAAAATACATGCATGTTCGCTTGAGGCCGGGCGCAGATTATGGAGCGTACTATGAAATATAATGAGCAGTGTCTGGATGAAACTATAGATTGTGTATATATAAGGGAAGTTAATTATTATGAGACTGATATGATGAAAGTTGTACACCATTCTAATTATATAAGATGGTTTGAGGAGGCAAGGACATATCTTTTGGACTGTCTCGGTTATCCGTATGCAAAGATAGAGGAGCAGGGCGTTATGATACCGGTATTGTCGGTAAGCTGCGACTATAAGCTGCCGTGCAGGTTTGGTGAGAAAGTAAGCATTATTACAAAACTCGTCTATTACAACGGGGTGAGGATGAAGCTTTGTTATGAGATATGGGATGAGGCGCATACCGGACTTAGGGTGACCGGTACAAGCGCGCACTGTTTTGTTGATACTGATTTCAGACCCGTCTCGATAAAAAAGAAACTGCCTGAAATGCATGAAATATTTATGAATACTTTAAAGGATGCAAAAAAAGCGTAAATCTTCTACAAAGTGTAAAACGCATCTGGCAGAAAGCAATTTTCAAACACGCTCTAGTGTACCGATATTCTTTGCAATACCCTTACTTTTTTCGCGCTGTGAAGCAGTACCAGTCTTTCAGGGTTGTTGTGTCGATAATCTCAAAACCGCCGTCTGAGATTGCTTTTCGGACGCTGTCCGCAGCCGTGTCTATAATTCCTGAAGAAATGAATAGTCCGCCTTTTTTAATATGTTGTCCAATCTCGGCGGAAAGAGGGATAATCACGTTTGCAAGGATATTGGCAACTGCTATATCATATTTTTCAAAACCTGTTTCACGCTGCAGTCCGTCATCGTCGATGATATTACCGCATTTTATCTCAAACTGTTCAGCTGTAATCCCATTTATATCCCTGTTGTCTATTGTCGACGGTATTGCGTGTTCGTCAATTTCAATTCCAAGAGCGTGCGACGCGCCGTATTTTATAGAGACAATAGATAAAATACCGCTGCCGCAGCCCACGTCGAGAATATTGCAGCCCGGTTTGATATATTTTTCAAGAGCGAGTATGCACAGACGCGTCGTTTCGTGCGAACCGGTACCGAACGCGGCCCCGGGGTCGATATTAATTATAATATCACTGTCGCCTGCACACGCGGCAGCCGGGTCTTGTTCCCATTCCGGTTTGATTACGAGCCTGTCCGACACCCTGAAAGAGTGAAAGAATTCTTTCCAGTTGTTCATCCAGTCCTTGTCAGCAGTTTCCGATATCTCAATAAGTCCCTCGCCTATATCCATAAAACTTCGCAGACCGTCCAGTGCGGCATTCACTTTTTGCATGAATTCTTCGGGATTTTCTTCCGGTTCCCTGTAAAACCTGATTGTGGCGGTTCCGTCGTCCGGGGCGGTCTCGGGCAGTATATCCACAAACATCTGAGCCTTGTCGAACTCGGTTAGCGGTATGTTGTCCTCAATCTCTATGCCTTCCACGCCAAGCTCTCCAAGCGTATAACTAATCATATCGGTTGCTTCAGTTGTGGTTTTTAATGTATACTGCGTCCACTTCATTGTGTGACCTCCTGTAAGCGCTTTTCACTGCGGGATTTGATTATGCAAGCTTTATTATATACTGCTGTTATGCAGAATACAACTGGTTGGGGGGGATTTTTAATATATAATAACACTAAAATTTGATTGCTTTTATGGACAAGCGTTGAATCTATATGAAAAAACTAAAACACAATAAGGTGTGGCAATCCGGAATCAAACGTGTCAAATTTTAAGAGGCTATCGGAGAAGGCGTGAAATGCGGCTGAAACAAGGGAACAGACACGAAAAAGCCATGATGCAGGGGATACATACAAGCCGGCCATCTTGCCGGTTGCAATCATACACGGCGTTCTTTATGTAAGGCTTTCATTAGGATATTGTCATATATGTCGCCATCGAGGAACTCAAAATAGAAATCCTGCTGTTTGACATACTTCCTCCGAAATGCTACTATTTTCATATATACTTCGAAGAGTAACTTGATGCTACTAGTGTCTTGCCTCAAAATGCTTTTTGAACCCGACACTATTTGATTATAAAAAGGAAAATAAGCGTATATGAACGAGGAATGGATTTTACATAATAAACAGGCTGATTTTTCCGGTCTGTCCGCGAAATATAATATACCGACGCTTCTTGTGAAGCTAATGATTAACAGGGGAGTGCGTGAGGAGGATTTTACCGCGTATCTGGGCGGCGGTCTTGAGAATATGCCGGATGCATTTCGTATGAAGGACCTTGTGAAAGCCGCCGATATGCTTATGGAGATTGCAGGCAGGGGCGAATACGCCGCTATAGTGTCCGATTATGACTGCGACGGCGTTTTTTCGGGAATGATTTTATATACCGGGTTAAAAAGGATTGGAGCTAATCCTGTGATATACACGCCTGACAGGGTGACGGAAGGGTATGGGATTAACAGAAGAATTATTGACGAGATATATAACAGGGGAATGAATTATATTATAACGTGCGATAACGGAATAGCCGCATATGACGAGATAACATATGCCAAAAGCCTTGGAATGAAGGTTATCATAACCGACCATCATGAGGTGCCGTATACGGATGAGAACGGTGTGAAAGTCTACAGAGTTCCGGCGGCCGACGCCGTGTGCAATCCCAAACAGGAGGACTGTGATTACCCATATAAGGGGCTTTGCGGAGGCGGCGTCGCATATAAGCTTATCGGATATATTTATGACAGTATGGGAATACCTGAATCAGAGAAACACGTACTGCTTGAATATGCTGCTATAGCGACTGTGGCCGACATAATGGAACTGACCGGGGAGAACAGAATCATTGTAAGAGAGGGACTGAAACGAATCGGTAAAAGCAGATCCGCCGGTATAAGGGCGATCAAGACGGTAAATGGGCTTGATGATAAGGCGGTCGGGGCGTATCATATAGGATTTGTCATAGGTCCCTGTTTTAATGCCGCCGGGCGTATAGAGACGGCAAAGACGGCCTTCGACCTCCTTATGTGCACAGATGATTCGCAAGCGATTACACTTGCATACAGGCTCAAGGATTTGAATGATGAGCGAAAAAACATGACCGAGGCCGCGGCGGAGAGGGGGCTTATGACTGCTCTGTCGCCTGCGTATGAGCACGATAAGGTCGTTGTAATGATTCTTGACGGCTGCCACGAGAGTATAGCGGGCATTGTTGCCGGAAGAATTAAGGACAGGCTGTGTAAGCCAGTCATCGTATTTACCGAGGTGGAAGACGGTATGTGCAAGGGCTCAGGCCGCTCTATACAAAATTATAATATGTATGAGGAACTATCCAACCATGCGCATCTCTATGAGCGGTACGGGGGACATGCCATGGCGGCGGGTATTACGCTGAAAAAGGAAAATGTCGGGGAGTTAAGAGTTAAGCTCAATGAACGCTGCACGCTGACTGATAAAGACTTTGTTTCAAAGGTATATATAGACGCCGAAGTATTATTCCGACATATGACCGAGGATATAGTAAAGGCGCTCGGAATGCTTGAGCCGTGCGGAAACGGTAATAAGAAGCCGCTTTTTGTGGTAAGGCACGCCGGAGTAAGGGGCGCGAGAATATTTGGGAAGAATGGTAACGTACTGAAGCTTACGCTTGTCGACGGAGTGGGAAATGTCTTATACGGTATAGGATTTAACATCGTTGAGGAATTTTTTGATATGATAGAACGAGAATATGGGAGGGCACAGAAAGAAAATATGCTGCAGGGAAGGGCCTGTAACATTGACGTGTCGTTTACATTTTATCCGGAAATTAACGAGTACAACGGAAGAAAAAATATACAGCTTGTGATACAGAATTTTAAAGTTATAGGGAGGATGCAGCCGTAATGATAACAATAAGCCTGTGTATGATTGTAAAAAATGAAGAACAGGTTCTTGAGAGGTGTCTCGACAGTATAAAAGATCTGATGGATGAGATAATAATAGTAGATACGGGTTCAAATGACGGGACAAAACAGATAGCGGGCCGCTATACCGACAAAATATATGATTTTGAGTGGATAGATGATTTTGCCGCGGCGAGAAATGAATCCTTTTCCCACGCAACAATGGACTATATATATGTTGCGGACGCCGACGAGGTGCTTGACGAGGAGAACCGAAAGAAATTCAGGCTTCTCAAGGAGGCGATGCTTCCGGAGATAGATATAGTTCAGATGTATTATAAAAATCAGCTTGCTAACGGTACGGCGTATAATTTTGACAGGGAATACAGGCCCAAGCTGTACAAAAGAGTAAGAAAGTTTGAATGGATCGAACCTGTACACGAGATGGTGAGGCTCGAGCCTGTCGTATATGACAGCGATATTGAGATCGAGCACAGGCCGTTGTCAAATCACTCCGGAAGGGATTTCGGGGTATTTATAAAGCATTACGGCAATGGCATGAGACTTTCAAAAAGACTTCATCACATGTTTGCAATGGAATTGTATATTTCAGGGAAAGACGAAGATTTCATATCTGCGGCAGAGATATTTGAAGATACGTTGTCGGACGTTTCGCGAAGTATGGATGAGATAAAAGAGGCTATGGTAATACTGGAGAGGGCATACCGGATTCAGGGCGACATCGAAAGTTTTTTCAGGGTGACAGCAAAAGATGCGGCAAGCGGTCCCAGCGCGGAGACATGCTGCGAGCTTGGCGAATATTATTATGAACGTAAAAATTATGACGAGGCATGTATATGGTTCCTCAATGCGGCAAATGAGTCCGAGAGTATACTTAGTATCAAAACATCGGGCGAGACGCCTTATTCCAGGCTTGCGTCATGCTATGAGAATATGGGAGAAAAAGAGCTGGCAGGCCAATACCTTGAGGCGCTTGCAAATATTATGAGTAAAAAGGAGTAAATGAATGATTTATATTGTGGTAATAACTATAGTGGCGGCGATAGATATTCTTGCAAAGAATTATATTGAGAGATATTACTGGAATACCCGCGACAGGTATATATTCGGAGGAATTGTGTGTATCACAAAAAGCCATAACAAGGGTGGTTTTCTGAATCTGTTTGAAAACAGCGCCGATATATTCAGGAAGATTACGTATACGCTTCTTATTTTTCTGACTTTATTATTTGCGCTTGCATTTTCCAGGAAAAAGGGAGCGGCCGTAAAAATGGGCCTTGCGCTTATTTTGGGAGGCGCGCTGT
This sequence comes from Lachnospiraceae bacterium, assembly GCA_022790615.1. Classification (GTDB taxonomy): domain Bacteria; phylum Bacillota; class Clostridia; order Lachnospirales; family Lachnospiraceae; genus V9D3004. The sequence continues at coordinate 38,132 of JAAVXK010000064.1, read as the reverse complement.
CAAATGAGAGCGACCGCCTGTTAAAGGGAAGCGTAACGGATTACTTCTGCATAGAACTGCCTCCTGTTAAGAAGATAGCGTTTAATATAGGTGATTTTGCCATATTTGCGGGGGCTGTGCTGATATGTGCAGGATATACCAAAACTACCCAATTATCTAGTAAAAAAAGTTGATTTATTAACCTCCAGCATATATAATATAGTTTTATACTGGCGGTGGAAAAAACGGACCCTTCAGTATAATGTGATGCGCGCGGCTTCATATGATATTTTGCCGCTTTGCGGCTGCGGCTGGCGCGATATTCACGGCAAATTTCATTGACCGTGGATATAATATGAATAAAGCGAGGATTGGTATGGAAAACAACGGAAATAACGGCGGCTATAATAACAGGAACGGCGGCAACATGAACAACAATAATGGCGGCAATAAGAACAATAACGGCAGGAGACCAAACGGAAGTATGATAATGGTCTGTATATTTGCGACCCTTATAACATTTTTTATGATATCGTTTTTAAACAATAAGATACAGGAAAGCAGAAGGGTTGAGGTGAAGTATTCAGATTTTCTTGATATGCTTGACCAGGGCGCTGTTGACAATGTGAAGATAACGGCGACAACTATATTTATTACGCCGAAGACTATAGACGGCAAACCGTATTACGGAAAAATATACTATACGGGACTCATGAATGACATAACTCTCGTAGAAAGGCTTAACAGGGCGGGAGTATCGTATTCAAGGGAGATACAGGACACTAAGACAAGCGTGTTTGATTTTCTTGTCGTATACCTTGTCCCGCTGCTTTTAATCGGACTGATGTTTTATCTCGTATTCCGCATGGTGGGAAGAGGCGGTGGAGGCATAATGGGCGTTGGAAAGAGCAATGCGAAGGTGTATGTCCAGAAAGAGACGGGCGTTACCTTTAAGGATGTTGCAGGTCAGGAGGAGGCCAAGGAGTCTATGCATGAGCTCGTAGACTTTCTTCATAATCCGTCAAAATATACGCAGATAGGAGCAAAGCTTCCAAAAGGCGCTCTTTTAGTAGGCCCGCCGGGTACGGGAAAGACATTGCTTGCAAAAGCCGTTGCAGGAGAGGCTAACGTACCGTTTTTTTCACTCTCAGGTTCTGACTTTGTAGAGATGTTTGTAGGAGTGGGAGCTTCCAGGGTACGCGATTTGTTCAAACAGGCGCAGCAGCAGGCGCCGTGTATTATATTTATCGATGAGATTGACGCTATAGGAAAAAGCAGGGATTCGCGCTATGGAGGCGGCAATGACGAGCGTGAGCAGACGCTCAACCAGCTTTTGTCGGAGATGGACGGATTTGACTCGTCCAAGGGAATCATCATACTGGGAGCGACCAACAGGCCGGAAGTTCTTGACAAGGCCCTTTTAAGGCCGGGAAGGTTTGACAGGAGAATTATCGTTGAGAAACCTGACCTCAAGGGAAGGGTCGAAGTTTTGAAGGTTCACTCGAAAAACGTACTGATGGACGATACGGTAGACCTTGACGATATTGCGCTTGCCACGTCGGGAGCGGTCGGTTCGGACCTTGCCAATATGATAAACGAGGCGGCAATTATGGCGGCGCGCGACGGAAGAAGAACTGTGAGCCAGAAAGACCTTTTTGAGGCTGTCGAGGTTGTAATAGCAGGTAAGGAGAAGAAAGACAGGATTCTCAGCGATGATGAAAAAACTGTAGTCGCGTACCATGAGGTGGGTCATGCGCTCATCACGGCGCTTGAGAAGAAGGCGGAGCCGGTGCAGAAGATTACAATTGTTCCAAGAACAATGGGGGCGCTTGGCTATGTAATGCAGGTTCCGGAGGAAGAAAAATTCCTTATGAAAAAAGACGAGCTTGAGGCGAGACTCGTAATGCTCCTTGCGGGAAGGGCCGCCGAAGAACTTGTGTTTGACTCCGTAACGACAGGAGCGGCAAACGATATTGAGAAAGCCACATCCATTGCGCGCGCTATGGTTACGCAGTACGGGATGTCTGAGAAATTCGGCCTTATGGGCCTTGAGACGATTGAGAACAAATATCTTGACGGAAGGAGCGCCCTCAACTGCGGCGATGCCACTGCGGCCGAAATTGACGTGGAGGTTAAGGAGCTGCTTGCAAAATGTTATGATAAGTCAAAAGAGCTTCTTAGGAATAACAGGGAGTCTTTGGACAAGATTGCGGCGCATCTGAAAGAAAAGGAAACGATAACAGGTAAGGAATTTATGGAAATCTTCAACGGGGGCGTCGGTGCTGATGCTTGTCAGGCTGAAAACTGACGATGTTTTATCCGCAGGAGCGATGTGACATTATGAATACAAAATATAAAATACTTGCGCTTGACATTGACGGAACCCTTACGACGTCGAATAAGGACATAACGCCTGAAACGGTGCGGGCAATTAAAAACCTGCAGGAAAAGGGAATACATGTGCTCATAGCTTCGGGACGTTCGGAATACGGCGTCAGGCATATAGCGAAAGAGCTTGATTTTGAGAAGTATGGCAGTTATATTATGGCGTTTAACGGCGGCAGGCTCATCAATTGTGCGACAGGCGGGATTGTGTACGACACTCCCCTTGCGCTTTCCTATCTTGACGAGATATATGGAACTGCCTGCGCGTACGGGCTTGGAATCATCGGGTATGAGGACGATTGCCTTGTAAGCGGAAACGGCGTTGACGAATATCAGGAATATGACGCGGCGGCCTGCAGAATGAAGCTTATAGAAGTGGATGATTTTCCGCGTTATTTTAAGAAACCGTTTAACAAGTGCCTTCTGTCGGGCGAACCGGACAGGGTAAAAAAAGTTTTTCCGGCTATTAAAAGGAAGCTGGAGGGCAGGCTTAATGTATGTACGTCGGAACAATTTTTTATAGAGGTTCTTCCGCACGGTGTCCATAAGGCGGCAGCGCTTGATAATCTTGCGCGGAAACTGGGATGCAGCGCGGCGGACGTCGTGTGCTGCGGCGACGGCATGAACGACCTCACGATGATAGAGTATGCGGGGCTGGGGGTTGCCATGGGTAACGCCTGTGACGCCGTTCAGGAGAAGGCGGATTATATAACGTCGTCAAATGACGATAACGGAGTTCTGAAAGTTATACAAAAATTTTTTGGAATTGCCGGTTCATGATATTTTCGTGTACACTTAATATAGCAGCAAAATAAGCAGATAGTATGTTTTTTGGCTGTGATGGGGTAATGATAAATCATGTTTTATGCGCATTATCCTGATATATTCGTGATATATTCGGAGGTAAGCTATGTTTGATTTGGACGAGGAGCTTAAGAAACTTCCGGCGAAGCCCGGAGTATACATTATGCATGACGTTACGGACAACATTATATATGTCGGAAAGGCGGTAAGTCTTAAAAACAGGGTGAGGCAGTATTTTCAGCCGGGGAGAAACGTAACGGCAAAGATTGAGCGGATGATAAGCCAGATATCAAGCTTTGAATACATAATAACGGATTCAGAGGTAGAGGCGCTTGTGCTTGAGTGCAACCTAATAAAAGAACATTCGCCCAAATATAATACGATGCTCAAGGATGACAAGGGATATCCGTATATACGAGCGACAGTCAACGAGCCTTTTCCCAGGCTTCTTTTTTCGCATACAAGAAAAAAGGATAAAGCGAAATATTACGGCCCGTACACGAGCGCGGGAGCCCTCAAAGAGACGCTTGATTTTCTTGTAAAAAACTTTAAGCTTCGAACTTGTAATAAGAGTTGCACGGAAGGGAAAAAGGACGGCAGGGCATGTCTTTATTACCATATTGGACAGTGCAGTGCGCCGTGCCAGGGTTACATAACAAGGGAAGAGTATAGGAAGAATTACAGGCAGGCGCTTGACGTTCTTGACGGTAATTCTTCTGCCGTAATATTGGAGTTGAAGAAAGAGATGGGCGAGGCCTCGGAAGCGCTCAGATTCGAGGAGGCTGCCGCCCTGCGGGATAAGATAGAGTTTATTAAGCGTATAAGCTGCAAGCAAAAGGCGACGGACAGTGCATATGAGGACAGGGATGTAATCGCCATGGCTTCCGTGGACGACGAGGCCGTCGTACAGGTATTTTTTATACGCTCCGGAAAGATGATTGGCCGCGAGCACCATTATCTTACGGGCGTTGCGAATGAAACCGAGGAGAACGTTATCACGGCATTCATAAAACAATATTATTCAGACTGCCCTTTTATCCCGAGAGAACTGATGATTCCATGTGAGATTGCCGAGAGCGAAGTGATTGAGAAATGGCTTGGCAAAAAGCGGGGGCAGAAAGTGTATATCAAGACGCCTAAGAAGGGCGACAAAAGCAGGCTTGTCGAGCTTGCGAGGAAAAATGCAAGCCTGGTGCTCGTGCAGGACAGCGAGCGTATCAAGAGAGAACAGGAGAGAACGGTCGGAGCCATGAAGGAGCTGTCGGAATTAATCGGCGTTACAGGAATCAGGCGTATTGAATCGTATGATATATCCAATACGAGCGGATTTGAGAATGTCGGTTCCATGGTAGTATTCGAGGATGGGAAGGCGAGGAAACACGATTACAGGAAATTCAGGCTGCGCACGGTTACGGGCCCGGATGATTACAGTTCGATGAGGGAGGTTCTCACAAGGAGGTTCAGCCATGGGCTTACAGAGCTTGCGGAGGCCGAGAAAAATCCCGAAATGGCGTTGGGAAAGTTTTCGGTATTCCCCGATATGATTCTTATGGACGGCGGAAAGGGGCAGGTCAATATAGCGCTGGAGGTGCTTGGACAGTTCGGACTTGACATTCCGGTGTGCGGTATGGTTAAGGATGATAAGCACAGGACAAGGGGACTCTATTATAATAACACGGAAGTGCCGATGAAAAGGGGCTCGGAGAGCTTCAGGCTTGTGACGAGGATTCAGGACGAGACGCACAGGTTTGCCATAGAATACCACAAGTCGCTCAGGAGTAAGGAGCAGGTGCGCTCAATACTGGACGATATAGAGGGAATAGGCCCGGTCAGGCGTAAGGCCCTTATGAGGCATTTTAAATCAATGGATATGATAAAGGATGCGACGATGGACGAGCTTGCCGCGGTAGAAGGGATGAATATGGGTTCGGCAAGAAAAGTGTACGAGTTTTTTGAGGACGAAAAAAATGAGCGGCAGAAGGAAAGAGATAAGTAAATAATTATTTTGATATAAATTAAAATGTGTTTGAACAGAAAAAGATGTAGATAAAAAATTGTGATAAAATAGTTGTAATAAAAAAAGTTGCAAATAAAAAATATAGGCGATGTTGTACGATTTGGCGGAAAGAAGGGTTAATGATGAGCGGGTTTCTTCCGGTTAACAGAGAGGAAATGTTGGAAAGAGGATGGCGGCAGTGCGACTTTGTATACGTGTGCGGCGATGCGTATGTCGACCACCCCTCTTTCGGTATGGCTATTATTACAAGGCTTCTCGAAGCCCACGGCTATAAGGTTGGAATCATCGCGCAGCCGGACTGGAAGGATGAAAAGAGTATACAGGTGTTTGGGGAACCTCGTCTTGCATTTCTGGTTTCATCAGGCAACATGGATTCTATGGTAAACCATTATACCGTCGCGAAGAAAAGAAGGCGTAACGACGCCTATACGCCCGGCGGAGTTATCGGAAAGAGGCCGGATTACGCGTTAGCCGTATACGGAAACCTTATTAGGCGCGTGTATAAAAAAACTCCGATACTCGTAGGAGGCATCGAGGCGAGCCTTCGGCGAATGGGGCACTATGATTACTGGTCCGACAAGGTAAAACGTTCGGTTCTGCTCGACTCTGCGGCCGATATACTTATGTACGGCATGGGCGAACATTCCATGCTTGCGCTTGCCGAAGCTCTTGACGCCGGAATCCATGTGTCGGATATAACATATGTCAGGGGAACCGTGTACAGGACAAACAGGGCAAATGTACCAAAAGAAGCGCTTCTGCTGCCGGAGTTTGAGACAATAAAAAAGGATAAGAGGTCTTACGCCGAGAGCTTCCGGATGCAATATGGCAATACAGACCCGTTTACGGCGTCTGTTATGGCTGAAGAATATCCGCACGGCGTATGCGTTGTGCAGAACCCTCCCGCATATCCGCTTACAACGATGGAGATGGACGACGTGTATTCCTATAAATACATGTACGCTTACCATCCGTCATATGAAAAAGCCGGTGGGGTCAGCGCGTTACATGAGGTAAAATTCAGCATAACGAGCAACCGGGGATGCTTTGGGGGATGTAACTTCTGCGCGCTTACATTTCATCAGGGGAGAATCGTTCAGGCAAGGAGCCACGAGTCGATTATTGACGAGGCAAAGAGAATGACAAGACAGCCGGATTTCAAGGGATATATCCATGACGTTGGAGGGCCGACGGCTAACTTCAGGTCTGCGTCGTGCAAAAAACAGCTTACAAAGGGAGTGTGCCGTGACAGACAGTGTTTGTTCCCGAAGCCCTGCGGCAATCTGAAAGCTGACCATAAGGACTATGTGGAGCTGCTTCGAAAAATCAGAGAGCTTCCGAAAGTAAAAAAGGTGTTTGTGCGTTCCGGCATACGATATGATTATGTACTTGCAGATAAAAACGACGTCTTTTTAAATGAGCTTGTAAAGCATCACGTAAGCGGGCAGCTTCGGGCTGCGCCCGAGCATGTTTCTCCAAACGTGCTTACACTTATGGGAAAGCCGTCAAATGAGGTGTATAACGAATTTTGTAAGAGATTCGAGAGAATCGATAAGAAGTTTGGTGCAAAACAGTATGTTGTGCCGTATCTTATGTCCTCGCATCCGGGTTCGACTATAAAAGACGCAATCATGCTTGCGGAATATATAAGGGATTTGGGTTACATGCCGGAACAGGTGCAGGATTTCTACCCAACGCCCTCAACCGTGTCAACATGTATGTATTATACGGGGCTTAACCCTCTTACGATGGAGAAAGTGTATGTACCCGTTAATCCGCATGAAAAGGCAATGCAGAGGGCGCTTATACAGTATAAAAGGCCGGAAAATTATGAACTGGTAAAAGAAGCGCTGCTTGGCGCCGGCCGTTCTGACTTAATAGGTTTTAGCGGTAAATGCCTGATTCCTCCTAGAAAAATCGGAGGGCGGCACAGAGGCGGCGCCGGAAAAGATATTCGAAAGAACGCCAATAATAGCGCCCGTAAAAAGCGCAAAAAGGCGTAAAAACAAAAATCTTTAAAAACAAAAATCCGGAAAATGCGCATGAGGAAGCTATCTTTTTTATTCCATATTTGCTTTCTGAAGATTGCCTTTGGTTGTTTCCGTATTATGGCAGGAACAATAGTCTTTCGGAATATTGTCGACGGCGTAATATTCGGTTCGCAGCGTTCCGGTCGGACTGCACGCGTCGACTGCGAGTTTGCCGCAGGCGCTGCATATCGACGTCTGCTTTACGGAGTCAGGCACTTTGAAAGCGACATTTTTCAGTCCCTTTTTCTCGTGCACTTTTTCCATAATTGTTTTCCACAATATTTTATGGTATGTTGTGTTATCCTGGTCTTTGTTGAGGTCCCAGCCTCCCCATATGCCGGCTGTGTAGTATGGAGTGAATCCCTCAAACCACAAATCTATATCGCTTGAAGTTGTACCGGTTTTTCCGGCCTGCGCCATGTCTATCTCCGTAAATTTGGCAAGCGTGCCGGTTCCCCTGTCGATAACATCTTCCATTGCGCTCGTCAGGAGAAATGCAGTCGAGTCTTTGAATACCTGTCTTTTTGCAGGTGTTTTTTCCAAAAGCACATTTCCGTCATGGTCAAGTATTTTTGTATACAGTATGGGCTCCGTGTACACGCCCTTGTTGGCAATGGAAGCGTATGCGGCCGTTAGCTCGAGGTTTGAAACGCCGTCGGTAAGTCCGCCGAGCGCCATGGGCAGCTGTATGTCGGAGTATATTTTTCCGTCCTCGGCTGTGCGGCTGTCTACAATGGATGAGATTCCGAGGTTGACAAGGTAGTCAAACGCGGTTTTCGGCGTCACCTGTTCCAGAGTTTTTACGGTAACTACGTTCATGGATTGGACAATACCTTCCCTGAGGGTAGTAACGCCTTTGTATACTTCGCCGTTCCAGTTTCTTACCTGTTTGTTTGTTCCGGGATAGTAGTATTTTTCGTCAATCTGCGTTGTGGAAAGCGTCATTCCCGCCGTATCAAATGCAGGAAGATAGGTGGAAAGTATTTTAAATGTAGAACCCGGCTGCCTTAACGAATTGGTTGCGCGATTCAGCGTCCTTGAGCCGGTTTTTTTACCACGTCCGCCGACTAGCGCCAGAACCTGTCCGTTTTTCTGGTCCATTAAAACAAATGAAACCTGCGGCTGCAGTATATAATTTATATTTTCTCCGAGAACTTCGCCGCCCTGTTTGAGTATGTGCTTTTTATACTTTTTAATATAAGGCTTGGCAGATTTTTTTTCCTTAAAATATATATCAAACGAAGGCTCTTTTTTTAGAAAATACGCTTTCATCGTCTGTTCGTTATAGTTGGTCTCCTTACCGTTTTCATCAATTACTGTAAGCTGGTAAGAAAGCTGGTATTCGGTGTTTGCGGGATAATAAGACGGTTCTTCAATGATTTTATCACATATTTTCTGTATTTCGCTGTCCTGTGTCGAATATATCGAAAGACCGCCGCGGTACAGAGCGTTGTAAGCCTGTGTTTCTGTATAACCGAGCTGTTCCTTCAAATCATTTAATGCCTGTTCAAACAAAGCGTCGTTAAAATACGACGATACGGAGTTTGAGTCGGACGACGAGTAGCTCTCATTATACTCCGCAATGCGGGTGTAAACATCGTCAGACAGTGCGTCATTGTATATAGCGTCGTCAATGAAGCCCTGTTCCCGCATGTATTCCAGTACTATGGCGCGCTTTTCCCTGTTGTCGTCAGGGTGCGATATAGGATTGTACTGCGATGGGTTCTGGGTGATTCCGGCTATAACGGACGCTTCAGATATAGTAAGTTCATTTACATGTTTTCCAAAATATCTGCGCGAAGCCGCCTCGACGCCGAGAGTATTCTGCCCTAAGTTGATTGTATTAAGATAATATTCCAGTATCGTATCTTTATCAAGCACGTCTTCTAACTGTACCGCGAGATACTGTTCCTGTATTTTACGTTTTATTCGTGCAAGGTCGGTGCTTTCGAGACCTCCGTCAAAAACAGTGTTTTTGATAAGCTGCTGTGTGATTGTACTGGCGCCTTGGCTCAAATCCCACTCTGTAATGGCCGCAAATCCCGCCCTGAATATACCCCTAATATCTATTCCGTTATGCTCTCTGAAACGCGCATCCTCGATAGCGATGAATGCGTTCTGCACTGAAACGGGGATCTGGTCAAGAGAGACATAGATTCTGTTTGCATCCTGGCCGACAAGGGTCTGCGTAATATTCCCGGCAGAATCATATATCTTTGTCGAATATCCGTCAGGCGACACGTCGATTGTCTCTATGCTGGGAGCATTATCTATAATTCCTTTCAGTATGCCAAATGCGGCGGCTGTTCCGCATACGACAAGCGCTACAAAAAGAACCAGTAACATCCTGAAAGAAAAAACATTTATTTTTGATAGGATTCGTCTCTGCGACGAGGTTAACAGTTTCAGCCTTGTAGAAGTGGCTTTTCTGCTGTAATTCATATGAATCTCCTTTTTAGGGCATTTCATTCATAATATATCCGATTTGAAGCTAATTATATCAAAAAAAAAGCCGGATGGCAAATTAAAAAATACTCTAGTCAAAACGTGCTTATTTATGTTAAAATGATGCATAAGAAATATTACTAAGCATTATATATTTTAATGGAAACGGGAGGAAAAGGACATGCAAAAAAATGTATTCAAGAGAATTATAGCCGTTTCTGCCGGAATGGCGGTTATGGCGGCGGGCATCTATATGCCTGAAAAAGCTGCTAAAGCGGCGGTTGACACCTCGGACTGGCAGAAGTCGGTTGTCATCGACTTCGGAGTTACAAAAGACCTTGACGGGGAAGGCAATCCGATACCGGGACTTGCAAGCAGCGACCAGATTCAGCTTAAGCAGGCGTTAGGTGAAATTGAGACGGCCGAGCCTGTAGAGGGAAGGGGAAACTGGCTGTATGAGAGCACAACCGTACAGGATGTGTACAAAAAAGAAGCGGCTGTTAAGCAGAAGATGGGATTTGACAGGGTCGTTCCTGCAGGAATCACTACAGCCGGAGGAAATTATTTTAAGGACTGGGTATTCTCACCGGACGGCGAAGAATACAGCTTTAGTATCGACCTTCCTGTTGGACAGTATTATGTAGCGGTATATACTGGTAATAAGACGGCAGGTCATGACAACACAACATTTGTAAGATTCAACGACGAGTCGTTTAAGGCCGGGAGCGCGGACTATGCCGTGACATACGAGCAGACTTCGGCCGGCGGCGGCCAGTTCTACGGAGCGACAAAGACCGAGCTCGTATACGTTGTTGATGTGAAAGATAACGGAGAAGGCTATGGAACCCTCAAGGCGTCATTTTCTGACGCTGCATTAAATGACGCTTCGCACGAGGCGTCGCATAAGATAAAGGCCGGGGATGTAATTAACGCTTCCGAGCAGGAGGAGCCTGATACCAAGGGCGTCAAGTCCATAGATTTGTATGAGGGAACCGACGGGGCCATTAACGGTGCCGATATTGCGGACAAAGTTGTGACTGCAAGGCTTAACGGTATTGAAATTGCTCCGGTACAGTCTCCCGTACATGCAAATAAGATTGCGGGAACGGCAGTTAATGCGGAGGTAGGTTATAAGGCGAAGATAGCGCTTGATAACGGCGTTCAGGATATAACCGACCGTATTTCATATTATTCGGCCGACCCATCGGTCGTATCTGTCGACGTATACAGCGGAGAGGCCGAAGCAAAAGCTATCGGTTCCACGACGGTATATGCATATAACGCATATCTTGGTAAGGCGGCAGCCATTGAATATAATGTAATTCCTGAAAGGCAGGTTTCGCTTGATAAAAGCGAGATTACGCTTGTGTTGGACGATGACGGAAAGGCGTCGGGAGAGCTTACGGCAACATTTAACGCCGCATCCTCCGACGTAATCGAGTGGAAGACCAGTAAAGATGACGTAGTTAAGATTGGAACGGCGCAGTTTGCCGCAGGTTCCGGTAATTCTACATCGAAAGTAACGCTGGAGGCTTTGAAGCCGGGTTCGGCAACGGTAACTGCTGTCAGAACGGATGTGGGTGAGAAGATTGCCGAGTGTACCGTAACTGTGGTACAGCCGGTAAAGACAATTGCTATTACAGACGGCAGCGGAAATGAGTATGCGGGCGACGCCGTTATTTCGATAAAGAGCGGCGAGACATGTAATATAGGCTGTATAGTTAAACCGGAGGATGCGACGGATAAAAGCGTTGAATATTCCACGTCTGACGCGGCTGTAGCCTCAGTTTGGGGCGACGGCAGCGGCGCTGTCATTACCGCGGCAGGAGCAGGGGAAGCCATAATAACGGTAACATCAAAATATAATAGTGAAATCAAGGCGTCCGTTAAGGTAGCGGTTACGGCACAGCCTGAACCGGATAAGGGAGGTTCAGATTCAGGGAATACGTCGAATCAGGGCGGCTCAAAGGATTCTTCACAGAACGTGACGACTCCTCCTGTAGGACAGAATCCGACGGACGGAAGCACGGCGCCTGAAAGCACGGTCAAGATAAGTCTCAGCGGAAAAGCTTCTACAAAGCTTTCTGTTAAGAAGGCTGTTACATTTAAAGTTAAGGTAAAAGGTTCTGCAGTGAAAAAAGTTTCATACAAGATTAAGTCGGGAAAGAAACTTGTCAAAGTCACGGCGTCCAAAAAGAGCGTTAAGATTAAGGCTAAGAAGCGTGGAACCGCCAAGGTAGTAATTACTGTTAAAGCTAAGAACGGCGCGACAAAGAAGTTTACAAGGACGATTAAGATTAAGTAGCAGAAACGATACGATAAGATTTTTAACTGCGTAATATGATTATGTATGCAAAGCTTAATTATCTTAAAAGGTTATTAAAACCCTGAAACGAAATTGTATTATAATCCCTGATATAGTGCGGATTTTGGCGTATTATATTCAGGGATTATATAATATGCTCATGCTGGAAATGGAGGCGTTATGTCGAAAGCGTATAAGATTGTATATAATGGCGGCACAGGTGAAATTGTAGAGAAAAAATCCCGTTTTATTGCCAATGTGTTTCCTGTCTCGGACGAAGAGGAGGCGCTTGTCGTCATAGAAAAGATAAAAAAGCAGTACTGGGATGCCAGACATAACTGTTACGCATATGTTATAGGCGTTCACGCGGAAAAACAAAGATGCAGCGACGACGGAGAGCCGCAGGGGACGGCGGGGCGGCCGATGCTTGACGTTCTGCTTGGGCAGGAGCTGCGCAATGTCCTTGTTGTCGTCACAAGATATTTTGGAGGAACGCTTCTTGGAACAGGCGGTCTTGTAAGGGCTTATTCGCAGGCTGTAAAGGAAGGGCTTGAGGCAAGCGAGGTCGTATTGAAATGTCCGGCGGTAAAAATGCATATATATACCGATTATAACAGTGTCGGTAAACTGCAGTATATTATGTCCACAAATGAAATAATTGTTCAGGAAACAATCTATACCGATAATGTGGAGATAATCGCGCCTGTTCCTGTAGAAATGTATCATATGATAGAAAATAAGGTTTTGGAAGCCACATCTGCGTCGGCGGTTATTGAGAATGAGGGCGAGATATGGTATGGTGTGCTTAAAGATGGCAGCGTGCATATATTTTTGGAAGCATGATATAAGAATCATTTAGTAAAAAAGTTTTATAAAAAGTAAATGGATTGGGGCTTTTATATGGATTTGTTTGATTATATGAGTGAGAATAAAAAGGAAAAGGAAGCGCCGCTTGCATCAAGAATGAGGCCCGTTATACTTGAGGACGTAGTCGGACAGCAGCATATTGTAGGCAGGGATAAGCTTCTTTACCGTGCGATTAAGGCGGACAAGCTCAGCTCCGTTATATTTTACGGCCCTCCGGGTACCGGAAAAACCACGCTTGCGAAAGTAATTGCGAATACTACAAGCGCGGTATTTACACAGATTAACGCGACGTCTGCCGGAAAGAAGGATATGGAGGAGGTTGTAAAGGAGGCCAAAAATAATCTTGGAATGTACGGAAACAAGACGATATTGTTTGTTGACGAGATTCACCGGTTCAATAAGAGCCAGCAGGATTATCTTCTTCCATTTGTTGAAGACGGTACGATCGTCCTTATAGGGGCGACGACCGAGAACCCGTTTTTTGAGGTGAACGGCGCGCTTCTCTCAAGGTCGCAGCTTTTTGAATTAAAACCGCTGTCGTCCGACGACGTCAAGATTCTTATAAAGAGAGCGCTTACAGACAAAGACAGGGGTATGGGAGTGTACAATGCGGTAATTGACGACGACGCTCTTTCATTTCTTGCAGGGGCGGCCGCGGGAGACGCGAGAAATGCCCTGAATGCGGTTGAAATCGGTGTTCTTACGACAGAACCTTCGGACGACGGCGTAATCCATATTACGCTTGACGTTGCGTCGGAATGTATTCAGAAAAAGGTTTTGAAATATGATAAAAAAGGGGATAATCATTACGATACGATATCGGCATTTATAAAAAGTATGAGGGGATCTGACCCTGACGCCGCGGTGTATTATCTTGCAAGAATGATAGATGCGGGAGAAGAACCGGCGTTCATTGCGAGAAGAATTATGATATGCGCGGCGGAAGACGTATCCAACGCCGACCCGAACGCCCTTGTGGTAGCGACGTCAGCCTCGCTTGCGGTTGAGAGGCTTGGTATGCCGGAAGGACGGATTGTACTCGCGCAGGCGGCGGCCTACGTTGCGTGCGCTCCCAAAAGCAATTCCGCCATATCGGCAATTGATAAGGCTATGAATGCGGCGGCAGATGAACCGGCGGCGCCGATTCCGGCCCATCTGCGGGACGCGCATTATTCCGGAGCGGCAAAGCTTGGCCGCGGTACGGCTTATAAGTATGCGCATGAATATGAAAAGAATTATGTCGAGCAGCAGTATCTTCCGGACGAATATGCCGGGGTACAGTTTTACTGTCCCTCGGAAAACGGATATGAGAGAGAACAGCAAAGGTATCTTGCGTGGATTAAGGAGAAACTGGAGGCTCACTAGAATTCGGAAATTCGTCAGAAGCAGCGCCCTTTTTGATTTTTTCGTCTATATCCCTTTTGGCGGCGTCTGCGCGTTCCTTCATCAGCCTGTATATGAGCAGGTATCCGTACAGGAATACGGGAACGACAAAAGTCGCAAGTATGCACGCTTTAAAGAGCTGCGGGGTTGCGGGTGAAGTTAATAAAGCCGATATAAGCGTTATGATATAGAGGAGCGCAAGGATTGCAACGCCGGCTAGAGCCAATATTTTTTTTAGTTTCATGGAATAATCCTCCTTATTGGTGTTAGTGGGTAAACATTTACAATAATAGACTCTATTGAATGTAAAATCAATATGTGAAAGGAAAATTATTATGATAACAGTATATTTGTTTGACCTTGACGGAACGCTCACCGAGCCGAAGGAGGGTATAACGAAAAGCGTACAATATGCACTGAATAAACTGGGAATTGAAGCCGGAACGGACGAGCTTGAGAAGTTCATAGGCCCGCCGCTCAAATATTCATTTTCTGAATTTTACGGATTGGATGACGAGACGTGTCTTTTGGCCGTAAAATATTACCGCGAGAGGTATACAGAGAAAGGATTGTTTGAAAACAGGATTTTTGACGGCGTTATACCTCTGCTAAAAGGTCTGAAAAAGCAGGGAAAGATAACGGCGGTCGCAACGTGCAAGCCCGAGGTGTTTGCAAGACAGATATGCGACAGATATGGGATGGCGCCTTATCTTGACGAGATATGCGGAACAGACCTTGACGGAATACTTGTCACTAAGGCGCAGGTTATCGGGGAGACGCTTGCAAGACTTGGTAAAAAGCCATGCGATGCAGTGATGATTGGAGACCGGAAGTTTGACATAGAAGGAGCGAAACATTTCTCGATGAAAAGTGTCGGCGTTACAATCGGTTACGCCGAAGATGGAGAGCTTGCGGAGGCGGGCGCGGATTACATTATAGATGATTTGCTAAGTCTTTTGGATATGGAGATACTTTGATTTGTTTTACAATTATAAAGAATTAGTTATGGAGAAAGCACTGTAGGTATGATATAATGATTCTGCCAAAGCAGAATTCAAGCCAAATGCCGCGATCTTGCCGCCGCTGATGCGGTGCATTATACCACAAAGCTATGATTTTGCGTCCGCTCAAAGGGAGGACAGAGTTGATGGAGAAGCGTGCGCATCTGGCGGGGTCTGCCATGTCCAAAGGACATGGCATAATCTGTTTTAACTGAAAAGAATTGTTGTAGGAGATGATGTTATGCTTGTATATGATGATGTTAAGAAAATGCGTTTGAAGTATGATATCAGTCAAACAAAATTGTCTGAATTCAGCGGTTTTTCAAAGGCGCAGATATCGGCCTGGGAATTGGGTAAAAGGGTGCCTGTAGAAGCTGAAATAATCAAGTTAAATGATGTGTTAAAGGAAACTGTGTCTAGGATTAAACAGGGAACGTTAAATGTAAAAAAGAAAAAAGTTCAACACCATCAGGTTGAAAAAAAACTGCCGTCAACGATAAAAGATGCAAAAGAGTATAAGCGTCTGTCTAAAGATATGAAATATTCAGGCAGCTACTCGAACGAGCTGTCAAATTTATATAAGGATGCGATGTCTCCTAAAGGAGCAGGCGCAATAAAGGGAATCGCTCTTTTTTCGGGCTGTGGAGGCATGACATTGGGTTTTGAGGCGGCAGGAGTTAATTTGTTGGGTCATGTGGAAATAGAGGAATCAGCGAACCGTATATATGCAGAAAATTTTCCGGAATCAAGATTACTCGGAAAGGATATATGTAAAATTACCGATGAAGATTTGTGCAGATGGAAAGAGGAATTTGGAGATATAGATATAATTGTCGGCGGCCCCCCCTGTCAGGGGTTTAGCCTGGCGGGTAAGAGAAATCCCCAGGATGAGCGCAATAAATTATATAAGCAATATGTCAGAATCGTTTCGATAATACGTCCGAAAGTATTTGTTATGGAAAATGTAGCGTTGATGACATCAATGAAGGACGAACAGGGGAAATTATTTATTGATAAAATAGAAAAAGCATTTTCGGAACAGGACTATTCCATTGTGAAAAAAACGGTTAATGCATATGAATATGGCGTACCCCAGTCAAGGGAAAGGATTATTTTGATAGGTGTCCGAAACGACAAGTCAGATGGCATGTTTCATTTTAGGGATGTACGGTATTCTTTGGAGGATGAAACACGGCAATTAAGTTTATGGGGAAATGATAAGAAAAAGGCATTGACATTTCGGGATGCCACACACGATTTACAATCTGTAGAGAGTGGGGAACAGTCACTGAATGACCCCCTACATTGGTCTGTTGCACATCCGGAACATGTAATAAGATGGTTGAAAGATGTTCCTGAAGGTCATAGCGCTCATGAAAATAAAAATCTGCATCTTAGACCGCCCAGTGGATTTAATACTACATATAAAAGAAATATTTGGGATGAGCCGTGTTCAACAATCAGTACCAATTTCAGTATGATTTCGGGGTGTAGAAATGTTCATCCCGTTAATACAAGAGCCCTTACAATAAGAGAAGCGGCCAGAATTCAATCATTTCCCGATGAATTTGTATTTTGTGGCAATTGGGGTGATATAAGGAAGGCAATCGGTAATGCGGTGCCGCCGATTTTGGCGAGGGAAATTGCTTCAGAGATATTGGAGCAGATATTTTAGGAGGAAAATCATATGTCGCAGAAACCTGTAGATGAAAAACATTTTTTTCAGATTCAGGCAGGAGCCGAAGGAAGGCTGAACGGACACAGATTTGAAGAAATTGTTACAAATGAGTTGAATCATATTGATTTCATGTGTGATGATATGGTAGTCGAGTGTACCGGACCCAACATGTATTATGGAAATCCCGCCAAAGCGCTTATCAGGCATATTTCACAGGATAAGGGGAAGGGGATTGAAAAATATAAGGCATATTGGCTTGGTGGAATTGCCACATCCGGAAAGGGAGCGGCAATTTTGAATGAGGCCGGTGCAAAAATAACGGGTTCGAAGTCTGATATTCTTTTGGAAGTCGATTATGACGACGGTACGAAGGAAACGGTGGGTGTATCCGTAAAATCATGTTCGAATAATGCGCAGATGGCTTTGACTACGGCGTCCGCTTTTTGTGAAATGTTACGGGAGAATGATATATTTGTTTCAAGTGAGGCGGAGACAGGATTGAAAATGTTTTGTGGAGAGGAAGGGTACAGACCAAAAGACGGATATATCCCGCAGGATATAACAAATATTCCGTTCGATAGAAAAGCAAGACCTGAGCGATGGTATTGGGAAGAATTATCTGACTCTGTAAAGCAGGAGTGGGATAATATTTTTTCCGTAAACCAGATAAAGATAACTATGATGTTATTACAGTGTGCAAGGAATTATAAAACGGACTGTTACAAACCTGAGTACATAATACACGAATGTGTGCGTCACATTGATATAGATGAATGTACAGTTGCCGTTATGTCTGTGGAAGAACTGGCAATATATTCTAAAATGTTTGATTCATTTGGTGTAAAAAAGCAGCAGATAAGAAAGGGGTCTTATAAGGGCATTGATTTAGAATATCATCAATATCCGTATTTTGGGTTCGTACAGTTTCAGCCGATAGGAAACAGACAAAATTTTTCTGAATTACAGTTTAATTTAAAATCAAAGTATTATAATAAGTTTAAAGAGTACAGCAATATACAGTGTCAAACCAATAAAAAGTAAAAATGAATATTATGTAATTACAGGAGGTAATCATGGCAAAGACAACGGAAAGAGTGAAAGCGGAATATCGCATAAAGACGGGAGAGGCTACATGCAAATTTAACAACAAGGTTGACTTTTGCGTCGGAACCGGCAGGGCGGGGCTTGCGCTCCAAAAGGAATATTATGAGCAGTTGAAGTTTGTTCAGGATAATATTGGCTTCAAATATATAAGGGGCCACGGTTTGTTTACAGATGATATGGCTATTTACCACGAATATGAACGGGACGGAGAAGTTATATCCGAATATAATTTCACGTATCTTGATTTGATAATGGATTCCTATATGGAGCTTGGCATCCGGCCGTTTCTTGAGCTTGGATTCATGCCTGAAAATATAGCGTCGGGAGAGCAGACGGTATTTTACTGGAAGGGCAACGTGACGCCGCCGGCCGACTATGAGAAGTGGTGTAATCTTGTAAAGGCGACGCTGACTCATCTGATTGACAGATATGGCAGGGACGAGGTTGTGACATGGCCGGTTGAGGTATGGAATGAACCGAACCTTCCGGGATTTTGGAAAGACGCGGATATGGAGGAATATTTCGTCTTATTTGAAAAGTCCTTTTATGCCGTAAAAGAGGTTGACGAGGCGTTCCGGGTCGGCGGACCTGCGATATGCGGGGTTAACGACGAGGAGTGGATAAGAAAGTTTATGGAATTCTGCGACGGAAAGAAGATACCTGTCGATTTCATAACAAGGCATCACTATACTACGGAGATGCCTGAAAGGGCGGAACACTATTCCTACCAGCAGCTGTCAAGCCCTGCGTACGGAAAAGACAATCTGCATACAACCCGTACGATTGTTGACAGCTTCCCGGCGTATGCAGGAAAAGAAATACATATTACGGAGTTCAACACTTCGTATGTGCCGAACAACCCAATACATGATACGAACTGCAACGCCGCGTATATTGCGCACCAGTTGTCGTGGCTTGGTGATGATAATGAGTCGTACTCATACTGGACGTTCGGCGATATATTTGAGGAAATGGGCGTTCCGTTCACTCCGTTCCACGGAGGATTCGGACTTGTGGCAAATGGGGTAATACCTAAGCCGACATTTTGGACATTTGCATTTTTCAAAAAACTGCAGGGAACATGCATTTTAAGGAGCGAGGAATCCGTCGTAGTAGAAGGAGAGGACGGCGTAATCCGGGGAGTTGTGTGGAATCATGGGCAGGAGAGGACAGGAAAGACAATTGAGTTCCGGTGCGATATAGATATGCGTGCAGAAAGCGGTAATGAAGACTGTGTAGGGGAAGACGCAAAGGATGCAGAATATATAATTGTGTCAAAGATTGTCGACGAGACTACCTGTAATCCACTTAAAATGTGGCATGAGATGGGCGAGCCGTCCTCGCTGACGCCGGCGCAGAAGGAGCTTCTTAAGGAGGCCGCGAATCCGTTTGTCTGCAGCGAGAATACATGTACGGAGAACGGCATCCTCACGGTAGAACAGAGAATTGAAGAATTCGGAGTCATATATTTTGAGTGTACAAAAGTAAACAGGACAAACGACAGGGGGTATTCCTATAGTCGTTCGATACTTAGTTAGCGGGTGTCCATACGGCGCCGCCCGGCTAAGCGGATGTTTCGTTGCATAGTCTGTATATTACATATAGATATGCTTTTTGTAAGACAAAGAGGTGGCTGATATGATAAAAATGAAACATGACAGTTCTACAATTTCATGGAACACGCTTGGGGACGAGTGGTTTGAACTGGCGCATACGAGCGAGAGCAGAAATTGCTTTATCATGCCATATATGCTGAACCTCATAGGTGATGTAAAGGGAAAGAAGATACTGGACCTTGGCTGTGGGGAGGGCGGATATTCACGCGCGCTTGCAAAATCGGGAGCGGAGCTGACTGCTGTCGACTGTTCGGAAAAGGCGATTTGCTATGCGCAGGATTTGGCTGTGAAAGAAAACCTGCATATTGACCATTATATAAGGAATTCCAATGATTTGTTTGGAATAACGGACAATGTGTTTGATATTGTTCTGTGTTCCATGATGTTGATGGATTGCGAAGATTTTGAAGGAACCATCCGGGAAATTGCGCGGGTGTTAGAACCGGAGGGAAAGCTTTATGCAAGCGTGCTGCATCCGTGTTTTGACGGTAACCATGAGCGTGGAATTGGAAGACAGGGCAGCGGCGTTGACAGGCAGGTCGTAGCTATGAATTATTTTGAACCCAGAGAATGGGAAGCCCCTCTCTATGGCGGTACAACTCCCGTTGTATGGAGACACCGCACGCTTGAGGAGTATATAAAAACATTTATTAAATGCGGTCTGACTATTATCGACATAAACGAACCAAGGGCAACGGATGAACAGGCGAAGATATCAACGGCTATGGCATGGCTGCAAAAAATACCGCTGTATCTTTACTGGGTACTGAAGAAATAATAAATAAGCGCCGCCCGATCTTTTGGCGGGCAGCGCTAAAATGATACAATTACATTTTACGAAGATGCGAAAGAAAGGCGCGCAGGCTCCGTCTCCATACATCCCACTCGTGATAACCGTGTGTTGTGAAGATGGACGCCCGCAGCCCTTTTTCCATATAAGGAGCAATATTTTTTGAGGCGACCGTAGTGCGCTCCAATTCCGATAATCCGTACGATATGAATATAAGCGGATACTCTTCATTGACGCGATTTACGTCCGAAAGATATTCCGTAAAGTCCGCCAGTACATTTTTGACAATGAATCCGCCACTGAACATTCCGACGCCGCAGAAGCAGTCCGGTCTGTTGAAAGCTATTGTCTGCGCCTGCATAGAGCCCATGGAAAGTCCTGCAATATAGCGGGCCGATTTATCCGCTATTGTGTTATAGCGGGAATCAATATAGGGAATACAGTCGCATGTAATCACGTCTTCAAGCGCTCCAAGAAGCGGTGAGAACTGCCTTTTGTCGGTAAAGGCGTAACCGTTGTTCATAACTACGATAATCTCCGGACATTCTCCTGACGCTATCATGTTATCCAAAATATAACCGGCTTTTCCATGCCATATCCAGCTTATCTCCGACTCGCCGGAGCCGTGCTGTAGATATAAAACGGGATAACGTTTTTCCTTGTCTTCCGCACGGTAGCCCGGAGGGGTATAGACGAGGGCCGTTCTTAAAGAGCCGGTTGTGTCCGAATGGAATCTGTTAAAATGAACGGCGCCGTGAGGCACATCCTTCATATAATAAAAATCATCGCCGTCTGGAATCTCATAAAAATTAATCGGACAAAAGCACCCGTAACCTATCGGAAGAAGCGGGTTAATTCTCTCATTTCCGTCGACAGAATATTTGTGGTAATAAAATCCGCCGGGATAATTCGAAAGAGTGACGGAGAACAGGCCGTCGCCCGTCTTTTGCATTGGAACGTCATGCATGGGCGCTTTCGGACTGTAGTTGATTAATGTAACCTCTGAAGCGCCAGGGGCGCACATATGAATCGTGACGCTGCCGTCGTCATTGTATATAAGTCCCTTTTCAGTTTCAAAAAATGTTTCTTTTTCGTCCATAGCAATCGTTTCAACGGGAGCAATAGAGGAAAACTGCGGACTCGACGGAAACGTCATGTGCCTGTTGCAAAAGCACGACATAAGCCTGTCAAAATTAACGTCTATGTGTCGGTTGTCAAAAAACAGCGGTTCAAGCGTCAGCGTCTGGTTTTCTTTCATAATGAATTACCTCCCCCGAATAATCTGCATATAAAGTCCCTTGCGAGCTTACGCCACACATCCCACTCGTGGAATCCCGGATAGGACGAATAATGGAGCGCCGGGCCAGCGCCGTTTTGTTCAAGCTCTTTTAGTTTTGCCAGCGTGTCGGGCCAGAAAGGTTCGTTTTCACCCGCTCCTATAAAAAATACATCATATTTTTCAGATATCAGACAAGGATTTAACATATATGCTGAGCCGTCGTAATCTGTTCCGACAATGGGCAGCGCGCCACTGAATACCCCGACGGATGCGAATAAGTCTTGTCTTCGTATTGCAGTCCGCATTGCCTGCGCGCTTCCCATGGAAAGTCCTGCGATTGCAAACGAGCTTCTGTCGTTCAGTATTCTATAACGCTCCTTTAGCATCGGCATACAGTCGTTTAGCAGCATTTGCTCAAAATCGCCAGGGAACAAATCATGAATGGGTTCGTCGCAGTATACGTATGCGCTGTTGATTACGATAAGCATTTCCCTGCACCTGCCCGCTGCAATAAGATTGTCCATAATATTATCTATATGCCCGTGCCATACCCAGCCGGTCTCGTTTTCGCCGACGCCGTGCTGCAAAAATAAAACCGGATAACATGTATCCACGTTCTCATGGTATGACGGCGGCGTATATATGTAACAGCACCTGGTCCTGCCATTTTGACCGCACGTAAACTGTTCCATTACTATTTCTCCGTGCGGTACATTTTTTTCTATGTAAAACTCACTGTCGTCATCCGGAATGTCAAAATAATTGATAGGCGTAAAGCAGCCGTAGCCGATAGGGGCGACCGGATTGATTGTCTGGATTCCGTCTACGTAATAGTTGTGGTAGTGGAATCCGGGCGCGATATCATGAACCGTGACTTGCCAAAGCCCGTCCGGATTTTTTGACATCTCATACTGTTTCTCGCCCATGCTGCCGCCCAGTCCCGCAACAGACACGGAAGATGCATTGGGAAAATCACATGTGAAAGTGACGCTCCCGTCGTCGTTAAGAACCACGCCTTTCGCAAAATACTGGAGGGGGAGCGAGGGGTTTTCAAAGTGTTCGCCCGTGGCCCACTTTTCAAGCGGCTCAAACATTAGCATTTGTGAATAAAATACGGGGTTATCATATATATTGTCCATAAAACAAAGCCTCCTTTATTCTCGCGTAAACCTGCCTATTAATTCAAGTATAAAATAATTAACAAATGTTTGCAACAAAAGGGTTGTCTAATTTTAAAAAAAATGATATTCTATGTTTTGGGTTTGTTCCCGCTAGAAAGAATTTAGTACATGCCCCGCAGCCTGTCTGCGGAGTATTTGACATGTAAATGTAAAGTTTGAATGAATGATAAGAACGAATTATGGATAAGGAGTATTGGAAATGAGCGATAGTTTATTAAAACAGTGGAGAGACATGGCATACGGCGAAGAGATGCAGGGAAAGAAAGGGCAGACATTTTGGGCGCATTACTTTGAGCTTGAAAAGGGAATATATGAACAGCTTCTTTCGGAACCTGACAATGTTGTTACCGGAACTGTAAGTGAACTTGCCGACAAGTATGGTCTTGATATTATGCATATGACAGGATTCCTTGACGGAATTAATGACAGCCTGAAGGAACCGAATCCTATAGATGATATGACGGAAGATACGCAGGTTAATCTTGGTTTTGAACCTGAAAAATTATATTATAATATGGTAGACTGCAAGGCGGAATGGCTGTATCTTCTTCCACAGTGGGACAATATCCTTACGGAAGAGAGAAGAAAAGAACTTTACAAGGAGCAGAAAGCTTCCGGAACAATAGTCAAAGAAAAAAAGGTCGGACGTAATGACCCTTGTCCTTGCGGAAGCGGTAAGAAATATAAGTTCTGTTGTATGAACAATTGATAAACCTAGAGCGTGGCTCTAGTGCAGTGACCGGATTATATCTGGCGAAACTCCGCAGGATATTCGTTCATCTGCAAGGCGGATTTTCGACGGCGTAGCGGTGGCTACGGCTAGAAAAGTCAACGCAGCAGATGAGTGAACAGACAAGTGAGTTTGCCTGAATATAATCTGGTCAGCACGCCGGTTTCACTTAATAATTATATTAGACTTAATAATTATTATCTATTTAATCATCTATCCTATATTAAACATGTATGTGCGAAGTCTGAGCCAATGAATACTATAGGAAATCCCGTTCAGTATTATTATATTGAACGTCAGATACATCCGCCGCTCAGCATAACATGATGCCAACAGTCGCATAAGGAATTATGCCGCCGTGCAGCTGCCGCCGGCGCGATACGCATAGCAGATGTTATCGGCCATGCGTTTATCTTCTTCTTGACAGATGAATCGTGAATCCACTGTACAGCCCGTCCAGGTATAAAAATGTACATATTCCGTTTTCATCGTATCTTGCGGTTTCATCCAAAAATTTTACACCTTTTAGTCCCAGATGGAATCTGGCGCGCTCAATGGAATTAGTGAGAATCGCAATATGGCCGTGCTCTCCGGTGAATACTTTTTTGTCAAACAACAGCTCGATTCCGTCGCCTGCAAAATATCCTACATTTCCCGGAGCATCCGTTGTTTTAAAGCCAAACAGCCTGTCAAATGCAAGCGCCAGGGAGTCTGCTTCGGTTTTTGATTCCGTATTGATTCCTATATGCCTTACCTCAAATCCAAGCATTGTCATAACGGCTTCTGACGTCAGTCTGGTTATCTCGCCAAATTTTCCGTCGGCTATCAGTTTGTCGGTAACCATCCAGCTGCCGCCGCAGGCTATGATTTTAGGAAATGCAAGATAATTATTCATGTTTGAAGCGTTGATTCCGCCGGTAGGCATATATTTTACGCCGGTATAAGGCGCGGACATGGCTTTAATCATTGGAAGACCGCCTGCCGCCTCGGCAGGAAAGAATTTTACAACGTCAAGTCCGAAAGATATTGCTGTCTCGATGTCGCTTGGATTCGAACATCCGGGCGTGATTGGAATACCTCTGTCTACACAATGTTTTACAACCTCCGGGTTCAGTCCGGGGCTTACTATGAAGGAAGCTCCCGCAGATATAGCTTCGTCTGCCTGTTCGGTTGTTAGGACAGTTCCCGCCCCAATCAGCATGTCGGGATATTCCTTTGTCATAATTCTTATTGCATCTTTGGCCGCATCCGTCCTGAACGTTACCTCGGCGCATGGAAGCCCGCCGTCGCAAAGAGCCTTTGCAAGAGGGGCCGCGTCTTTTGCGTCGTTTATTTTTACTACCGGGACAATGCCCATAAGTGAAATTTTTTCAAGTACTTTATTCATAATAATCACCGTTTCCTTTTCATAAAATATATATAGGGGAACGCTTTTACAAGCGAATCCTTTGACTAAAAACTGCTGTCATTCGGGCAATGACATTCTAATATTTACATATTACAGCCATATATCTTGGGTTGTCAACAGGATAAAACAGAGACACGGGGCAATTGCTTAAAAACTATTCTAAGCGATTGCCCCGGCAGATACATGAAAAATAAAAATTACGTGCCGCATAATAATGAACGTCTGACATTCTATTTTCGCGAAAAACGGTCTTAAGCGTCCGTTGGGCGTCCGGTCGGGACCAGACGGCGCAAAGATAAAAATATAAGTTAAAGATGATTTGACAATAATCCGTTGAAACTGGAAATAATAACATTGGTGTGGTATAGTTCTAAGGAGACGCCGGTTAAAGCGTCTCCTTAATGAGAAAGGAGGATTAAGGAATTGGAGAATCATGAAGGAGACAAAACGACAGAGATGTTATTTAAAATACTTGACGCTGAAACAATGAAAGAAAAGCTTGAACTTATGAATGTATACAGGGATGAGCTGGATGCGAAAACATTAGGGAATATAGCCGCGTCATATGACATTGTTGCCGGCTATAAAGATGACGACGAACTTTTTGAGCAGATTGAACAATATTTTATGCTCCGCAGCCGATATGAGACAGACAGGTTAAGGTAAGCTGCACAAAAAGTAACGAAAGATTTGTGTAATACGCCCATTTATTTTTTTGTATGACGGGTGTTATAATAATATGCAAATAATATATCTGAGAAAATAATTGTTGACAAACATACGTTTCTGTATTAATATGAAAATACAAGAACATTAGTTCGGTTGTTGAAAGGGGAGTCATAATGGCTGACAATAATAAACTAAAAGCGTTGGAATCTGCGCTTGCGCAGTTGGAAAAACAATATGGAAAAGGTACTGTAATGAAACTGGGAGACAAGAGCGCGGCTCTGAATGTCGAGACTATACCCACCGGTTCCCTTAGTCTTGATATTGCTCTTGGAGCGGGCGGCGTTCCAAGAGGAAGGGTAATCGAGATTTACGGACCGGAGTCGAGCGGTAAAACCACCGTTGCACTTCATATAGTCGCAGAAGTACAAAAGAGCGGCGGAATAGCGGGATTTGTCGACGCCGAGCATGCGCTTGACCCGGTATATGCATCCAATATAGGCGTTGATATTGATAATTTGTATGTATCGCAGCCGGATAACGGTGAACAGGCTCTTGAGATTACCGAGACAATGGTCAGGTCAGGCGCTATAGACGTTATAATTGTGGACTCTGTTGCCGCGCTTGTGCCAAGGGCCGAGATAGATGGGGAGATGGGTGATTCCCATGTGGGATTACAGGCAAGACTTATGTCTCAAGCTTTGCGTAAGCTTACGCCGGTTGTGAGTAAGTCGGGCTGCATCGTTATATTTATTAATCAGCTGCGTGAAAAGGTAGGCGTTATGTTCGGTAATCCTGAGACGACGACAGGAGGCCGCGCGCTAAAGTTCTATGCGTCAGTAAGGATGGACGTAAGAAGAATTGAGACGCTAAAACAGAGCGGGGAGTGCATAGGTAACAGGACGAGAATCAAAGTTGTAAAGAATAAGGTCGCGCCTCCTTTTCAAGAAGCTGAATTTGATATTATGTTTGGAAAAGGAATATCAAAGGAAGGCGATATACTCGACCTGGCTGTCAAGAAAAACATAGTTGATAAAAGCGGGGCATGGTTCTCTTATAACGGCGACAAGATAGGACAGGGACGCGAGAACGCAAAGAATTATCTGCTGGCTAATCCGTCGGTATGCGCTGATATTGAAGCGAGGATAAGGGAACTTTTCAAGCCGGAACCTGTTGACGGTAGTCAGGATGGTGATGAATTGTCTGACGAAGCGGAAGTGTAATATATGGGCGAAATGACATATGACGAATTGTACAAGAATGCGCTTTCTACAGCGCTCAGATATATTTCGCACAGGGACCGCACTGAATATGAAGTTCTTGGCCGACTGGGAAAGGACGGATATCCGGAAGATATTATAGGCGGCGTGTTGTCTTTTCTTAAAGAACAGGGTTATGTGAATGACAGGAGATATGCGGAATATTACATAGTATGCTATAAAGATAAAAGGAGCATAAGACGTATTTTACAGGAACTTAAAAACAAGGGCATTGATGAAGAATTGTTGTCTGCTGTTATGCAAGCTACAGATACGGATACATCCGGGGCAATACGTAACGCCATAAAAAAACAGTTTACAAAGAGAGGCATAAGAGATGTGGAAGAGATTTCATATGAGGACAAAAATAAAATTATGGCGGCTCTTTTCAGGCAGGGTTATTCTGCTGAGGATATAAGGAAAGGGATGGAAACGTACACTATATAGCCGCGCACCTTCTTTCTTACAGGATTATATTGCATAATACATTTTCATATGAATATTTGCAGCATTATATTTACTCTGAAATCAAAAGTCAGGGTAATTGCTTAAAATTAATATTTTGCATAGGCTCCGGGCAGCTATCCCTACATGAATATAGGCAGTTGTCCGAAGCCGGAAAAATAATTTTAAGTGTTTGTCATGATTCACAAGTCTATAAAACTTGACATGTAACGCAAAAACGTATAAAATTATAATGTTGTAATTATGTACAATGAAAATAAAATAAAGGAGGTGCTCCTGTGCCGGATTTGAAATTCATTATCATAGCAAGTGCTATAGTAATAGTGCTATTGATCATTGATGCAATTGCCGTATGGAAAGCGGCCATTTCATATCACGTCAAGGTAAGCGACGCGAAGATAGGCAATGCTGAAGATAGGGCAAGAGAGATTATAGATGATGCATTGAAAGTGGCAGAAACTAAAAAAAGGGAGGCTATGCTTGAAGCGAAAGAAGATGCTCTAAAGAGAAAAAATGAGCTTGAGAAAGACGCTAAAGAGCAGAAAGCGGAAATCCAAAAATATGAGAAACGTGTTTTGGCGAAAGAGGAATCCCTTGACAAAAAGATGGAGTCCGTTGAGAAGAAAGAAACGAAGCTTGCTGCCAAGGAAAGTGAATTGGACAAGCTGAGAAAGGACACGGAGGAGATACGCGAAAGCCATTTGCGTGAACTTGAGAAAATTTCAGGTATGACGTCAGAGCAGGCCAGGGATGTTTTGCTTAAAAATGTTGAGGAAGATGTAAAACATGAGACCGCAGTAATGATTAAGGAAATGGATCGCAACATTAAGGAAGAAGCCAATAAGAGGGCGAAGGATTATGTTGTGGGCGCAATTCAGAAATGTGCGGCTGACCATGTTGCAGAGACAACTATTTCGGTTGTGCAGTTACCGAGTGATGAGATGAAAGGAAGGATAATAGGAAGAGAAGGGCGTAATATACGCGCGCTTGAAACCCTGACCGGAGTTGAACTTATCATAGACGATACTCCTGAAGCGGTCGTGTTGTCGGGATTTGACCCTATAAGGAGAGAGATTGCACGTATCGCGCTGGAAAAACTTATTGTGGACGGACGTATTCATCCTGCCAGAATAGAGGAAATGGTAGAAAAAGCAACCAAAGAGGTTGAGAACCTTATACGTGAGGAAGGCGAGGCCGCTACTCTAGAGGTTGGAGTTCACGGAATACATCCGGAGCTTATAAAGCTTCTTGGAAGAATGAAGTTTAGAACAAGTTTTGGACAGAACGCCCTGAAACACTCTATAGAGGTTGCCCACCTGTCAGGGCTGCTTGCCGGTGAAGTTGGCGTAGATATAAGGATTGCCAAGCGTGCCGGACTACTGCATGATATAGGAAAAGCGGTAGACCACGATATGGAAGGTTCCCATATACAGCTCGGTGTAGACCTTTGTAAGAAATACAAGGAATCAGCGCTTGTTATTAATGCGGTTGAGGCACACCATGGTGACGTTGAGCCGGAAAGTCTTATTGCATGTATAGTTCAGGCGGCGGATGCGATTTCGGCAGCAAGGCCGGGTGCAAGGCGCGAGACGCTTGAGACTTACACGACAAGATTAAAACAGCTTGAAGATATATCAAACGGATTTGACGGCGTTGACAAATCATTTGCTATTCAGGCCGGACGTGAAGTGAGAGTTATGGTTATACCGGATAAGATTAGTGATGATGATATGGTACTGCTTGCAAGGGATATGGCCAAACAGATTGAAGATGAGCTTCAGTATCCGGGACAGATTAAGGTGAATATTATAAGAGAGTCCCGAGTTACGGATTACGCAAAGTAATACATATCCGATTGGTGTTGTAAGTTGATAATGTATTCATATAGTAAGGACCAGCCCTTCCGGGGATGGCTGTATGTATCAGCCGTATCCGGAAGGGTTCTTTTTATATTAAAAAGCGCTCCGCTAAGGATGCGCACTCGCGCGATATGTAGTTAGCTGCATTCGCAACACGCGTCCGGCGCGGAAAATATCGCAAGCAACTTTCTTTTTCCTTGTGGTCTTTTTGAAGATTCTTGAAAGAGATATAAAAATTATCCTATTATATATTCTGTTTGCATATGAATAGTAGTGACTCCGAAAAAGAAACATTATAATTATGAAGAAAATAAAATTAAAAATGTTTTTTGCCGTAATTTTATGCGCGGCGCTGGTTGTGCTGATACACGGCTACATACATATGCTGTCGCTTTGCGCCGTATTAGGGGAAGGGTATGTGTATTCTGATAATATGAGAAATATTGACATGTCTGAATGCGAAATTGAAAAAGTATTTTACACTGACAAAAATCAGGACGACTTGCTGTATATTGCGGGGCTTAACGAGGGAATAGTAAGGAATATGGTATACAGAAAAATGTATGCTTCCGTCTGCGGCGGGCAGGATGGGGAGGAAGGCGACGGCGTTGTCGGCGAAGTGCCTGTTATGTTTAAAAAGGCAGTTCCGGAGAACGTGTTTGACGAGGCGCTGAATGTTTACATAAAAATATATGGAGATATAAGATGTTTTCCCGTTCCGAAAGACGTTGGGGCGGGAGTTGAAACTCCATATGATGATTCCTGGAATTCTGCCAGAGACTACGGCGGCGACAGAAAGCATGAGGGAACGGATATAATGGCGGCAAATAATACAAGGGGATATTTTCCTGTCGTCAGTATGACCGACGGGGTGGTTGAAAAAAAGGGCTGGCTTGAGCTGGGAGGCTACAGACTGGGTATAAGAAGTCCGGGAGGGGCTTATTTTTATTACGCGCATCTTGCGGAATATGCAGAGGGAATCGAGGAGGGCGCGCAGATAAAGGCGGGAACCGTTATCGGGACTATGGGAGATACAGGGTATGGTAAGGAAGAGGGGACGAAGGGCAAATTTGACGTCCACCTGCATATGGGGATATATTGTGACTACAATGATGAGGAGGTTAGTTTTAATCCGTATTATGTATTGAAATCCGCTGACAGATTCAAAAAGGAATTTGTGCCGTGAAGTATTGTGCATTCGGCAATATGTATGATAATATAAGAAAAAACACAGGAAATGAGGAGAAGAATATGAAAAAACCGTTTGTATCAAAAGAAAAGATTGAGGAAATAGTTAAACAGTACCCTACGCCATTTCATATATACGACGAAAAAGGAATACGGGAAAATGCGAGGAAGATAAAAGAAGCATTTTCGTGGAACAAAGGTTTTAGGGAGTATTTTGCGGTAAAGGCAACGCCAAATCCGTTTATTATAAATATACTGAAAGAGGAAGGCTGCGGCGCGGACTGTTCGTCTATGACAGAGCTGATGCTTGTTGAGGCTCTCGGAATGAAAAATGATGATATAATGTTTTCTTCAAATGTGACGCCTGCGGATGAATATATTAAAGCGAAAGAGCTTGGCGCGTATATCAATCTTGACGACTATACGCATGTAGAGTTTCTTGAAAATGCGGCCGGAATACCCGAGACGATCTGTTGCAGGTACAATCCGGGCGGGGTCTTTTCTCTTGGAACAGAAATAATGGACAACCCGGGAGACGCAAAATATGGAATGACCAAGGAACAGATGGTAAGCGCGTATAAAAAGCTTATGGAAAAGGGAGCCCGCAATTTTGGAATCCATGCATTTCTTGCGAGTAACACAGTCGACAATACGTACTATCCTACGCTTGCAAAGATACTGTTTGAGCTTGCCGTTGCGCTTAAGAATGAGACGGGCGCGCATATTTCTTTTATTAACCTTTCGGGAGGAATAGGGGTTCCTTATACGCCTGATAAAGAGCCTAATGACATTATGGTTATTGGCGAGGGAGTCCGCAGGGAATATGAGAAGATACTTGTTCCGGAAGGAATGGATGACGTGGCGATATTTACGGAGCTTGGCCGATTTATGCTTGCGCCGTACGGAGCATTAATAACGAAGGCAATTCATGAGAAACATATATATAAGGAATATATCGGTGTTGACGCGTGCGCGGTCAATCTTATGCGTCCTGCAATGTATGGGGCTTACCACCATATAACAGTGCTTGGAAAAGAGGACGAGCCGTGCAGTTATAAGTATGATGTAACGGGCTCGCTCTGTGAGAATAATGACAAATTTGCTATAGACAGAATGCTGCCAAAGATAGAGATGGGCGACTATCTTTATATACATGACGCGGGTGCGCATGGATATTCGATGGGGTATAATTACAATGGAAAATTGAGGTCGGCGGAGCTTCTTTTAAAGGAAGACGGCGATGTGGAGATGATTCGAAGGGCCGAGACGGCAAAGGACTATTTTGCGACGTTTGATTTCTGCGATATACTATCCGGAGTAAAATATTAAAAAATCATAAAGTTGAATTGCTGCTATAATGAATAATAATATGTAACCGATAAATATATTAGATGGTTAGAAAGATAATATATCATTTAATATCCAGACAGGTAGGTGATTGTTGTGAAAATTGGCGCTTATATGCAGATTAATCAAATGTACCAGACGTCAAAAACAAAGAATAACGCTCAGGCGGGCAAATCCCGCGGCAGTTCAGATAAGATTGAACTATCCTCATTCGGCAAAGAGTTAAGTGTTGCCAGGCAGGCGGTTAGTGAAGCTCCCGAGGTACGCGAAGACCGGGTTGCCGAACTCAAATCGGCCATAAAGTCAGGAACCTACGATTTGTCCGTGGATAGGTTGGCAGACAAACTTGTTGATAAATATTTTGGATGAATTGTGAACAAGGAGAAATGGTTTGGCTAGTATAATAGATGAATTAATCAGTGCTTTGGAAGGCGAACTGGTATTATATGATAAGCTTATACCATTAGCTGAGTCGAAAGCTGTTGCGATTATAGAGAATGATTTGGAACGGCTTTCGGAGGTTACTCAGGATGAGCAGAATCTTTTGGATGAGATAACGCTTTTTGAAAATAAGCGTGAAAAAAGCGTTAAGAATATAAAAGATGTGCTTAACCGCAGGGAAGAGGATATTAATCTTGACAAGATTATAGGTTTTCTTGAGAAGCAGCCGGAAGAACAGGGCAGGCTCAAAGCGGTGCAGAAGGAACTGAGAGCCGTTACTGACCGCCTTAGACATATTAATTTACAAAACAAATCGTTGATAGAAGAGTCTCTGGATATGATAGAATTCTCGATGAATCTTATGCAAAGTACAAGGATGGCTCCAGAGAATAACAACTACAATAAAAGGGCATCGTTTTCGGATGCGTCAGTTTCGCACACAGGGATGTTTGACGCGAAGCAATAGTAGAAGGGCTTTTAAAGCTTATTCTCGCTTAACGTTTACATGCTGTGTGTTTTTTTGTGCTTTGGACGGCGTTGCCGTGCTTTCAATATACTTTGAGTAACCATATGAATTATGAGGTGATAGGATGAGTAGTTTGCTTACAAGCTTCAGTGCCGGTGTGTCCGGTATACAGGTGGCGCAGTCGGGACTTAACGTTTCTGCGCATAATATTGCAAATGCCGACAGAAAAGGGTATGTAAGGCAGCAGCTTATTGTTGCCGACCATACGTATATTAATACTTATAACAGTTATAAGGGATTTGACCAGACGGGTATAGGCACCCATGTGTCGCTTGTTCTGCAGAGAAGAAACGAGTTCCTTGATATAAGATACAGGGAAGAAAACGGCAGATTAAACTTTTACGAGGTGAGGGCTGAGACTGTATCGGAGATGCAGGACCTTTTTGGCGAACTGAAAGGGCAGTCGTTCACAAATGATATGAAAGATATTTGGGCGGCTTTTCAGGAACTGTCAAAACTTCCTGACGACATAACATCAAGGGAACTTCTTGTATCAGAAGCGGATTCGTTTCTTGGGAAATGCAAGATGCTTTATAATCAGATAAATGAATATCAGGTGAATCTTAATTCCAATATTAAGGATATGGTAGAAAAAATTAATTCTTTGTCAGAAAAGATACATAACCTTAATTCAGACATTGTATTATACAAGGTTACCGGACAGCAGCCGAATGATTTGTATGACGAGAGAAACGAGGCGCTTGACGAACTGTCAAAGTATGTGCCGATTTTCACCAAGGAGTATTCGAACGGCGCCGTGATAGTCAATGTCGAAGGAATTCCGCTCGTGACCGAGGACAGATACTTTACAATGAAGACCGAGCAGATTAATCCTGGAAGCGAGTTGTTAAAGCCTGTATGGGCGGATAACGGCGGAGGCGATGTTTTCAGGGAAGGGATTGAGTTCTCGCCTGAGGCGGGAAATGATGTCGGTATGCTTAAGGGTGTGCTCGCCACAAGGGGTTTGTTTACAGGCAAATATACCGATATGCCGATACAGCCTAAGGAAGAGGACTATACGGATGAGAACGGCGTCCTTGATATGGCAGGCTACCGCAGGGCGATGAACCGGTTTGAGGACGACGTTGATTATTATAACAAGATGGTGAGACCTTCGGTAATAACGACTCTCCAGACACAGCTTGACACGCTTGTTCATGGAATGGTAACAACGATTAATGACGCGCTTTGTCCGAATAAAGAGATAGAGATAGTAAACGCTGATGGAACGACCGAAACAATAAAAGTGCTTGATACGGAGCATGCCCCAATCGGATGTAATAAGGAAATGGGACACGAACTGTTTAAGAGGGGTACTTATGACAGATACACGGAGCAGACGGTTACGCTTACGGACGGAACGACAGTCACTGTTCAAAGATATAATGAAGAGGATCCGGATGATGTTTTCAGCCTGTACACGCTGTCACAGGTGTCAGTTAACTCTGATATTATAGTTGACAGCGCATATCTTCCGCTGATAGAGAATCCAAAATCAGGGTTTGCCGGCGGATATGCATCGTCCCATATTATGGAACTAATTGACAAATGGGACGACCCGGTTCTTGTGCTGGACCCCGAATCTAATACGGCGTACAGTTTTACCGACTTTTATATAGGTATGATGGGAACGGTAGGAACGAGCGGCGAAATTGCGAACAACTTCATTGAATCGGAGACTACGCTTGTCGACAGTGTAGATGGACAGCGTAAGAGCCTTACGAGCGTGTCTACGGACGAGGAGCTTGTGGACCTTGTGAGGTTCCAGCATATGTATAGTGCGTGCTCGAGATATATAACGGTTATTGATGAGATGCTTGAAACACTGATTACTTCATTATAGGAGGGTATATAGATATGGCTTCAACATTTTTTGGACTTAATATTGGTGTGACCGGTATGAGCGCGTATCAGGCTGCTATGAATACTTCGGCGCACAACCTTTCAAATATCGGAACAACCGGCTACTGTAAGCAGACTGTGAATTTGTCCGCTGAAAATGCATTGTCGGTTTCAAACAAATACGGCATGGTTGGTACCGGCGTTAAGATTGTGAATATTACCCAGCAGAGAAATGTCTATTATGACGATAAATTTCGTTATAACCAGTCCATACAGAGCGAATATGATACGAAAGAATATTATCTGTCGTGTATAGAGAGTTATCTGTATTCCGGTGATGAAACCGTTGCGGGAATTACCACTTCCTTTGATAATTTTTTCAACAGCCTGACAACAATGACCGGGGAGCCGTCAGATATGACAAAAAGAACCGACGCCGCGATATTGTCTGAAACATTTGTAAAAGATGTCGCTGATTTTGCACATTCCCTGCAGGTTCTTCAGGATGAGGCTAATACCCAGATTGAGACGGTTATTTCGCAGATAAACGCACTTGGGTCATCCATTGCATCTGTAACAAAACAGATTAATACATATGAGATTTCCGGCGAGATGGCAAATGATTTGCGTGACGAGAGGAACGCGCTGCTCGACAAGCTGTCGGCGTTAGTAGATATTGAGGTGAAAGAGACCGCACCGCAGGAAGGTACGGGTACCTCGCAGTTCCTTGTATATATTAACGGGGGTCTGCTTGTTGACTCTACAGAATCGCATACGCTCAAGTGCATTGCCCAGGATACGGGCATAAGCCAGTGTGATATTGACAATCTGTTCAGGGTTGAGTGGGATAACGGACAGGGATTTAATATGAGGAGCAGAATACTCGGAGGAACCCTGCAGGCTTTAATTGAGTTCAGGGACGGCAATAATGAGAATAACTTCAGGGGTACGGCCGGGTCTGTGTCAACGGAAAACGGCGTGACAAAATTTAAAGTGAAAGATACGAACTGTAATGATATATTGCTGCTTAATATTCCGGAAAGCAAGGGAAGGATTACGATTGCAAATGTAGATTATGAATATGATTCGTTTGAGGTTAAAGTTTTGGACGACGGAACGTATGAATATGAGTTCACGTTAAGAGGAGAGATGTCTGAGCCGCAGCTCAAGGCGCTTCAGTATGCCGGCGACAATTCAAAAAAAGTTCTGATAGGAGAATCCATATCGTATAAGGGAATACCTTATTATATGGCAAAGCTGAATGAATTTACAAGGACATTTTCAGCGGCGTTTAATAAAGTGCACAACGAAGGGTATGACCTTAATGGAAACAGCGGCGTTGACTGGTATAATGTAAAGGATAAGGTTAGTTCGGAAAATTATGTGTTGGAAGAAAATGTGGAAAACGGTTTTTCGTCTGCTGCAAAACGGGGGGACGATGGAAAATTATACGCTTCCTATTACAGCATGACCGGATTGAATTTTGCAGTTAATCAGGAGCTTTTGGACAATCCGAAACTTATAGCCTGTATGAAAGCACCGAATGCCGGAGTAGAGGATAACAGCAACCTTGTAAAGCTCTACAACCTCAAATCAGATAATAAGATGTTTGAACAGGGAACGCCGGATTCCTATCTGCGTACGCTCATTTCTTCGGTAGGAATAGACGGAAAACAGGCAAAATCAATGGCCGAAGGGCAGGCTAAGGTTATAGTTGCGATTGATAACAGGAGGGAGGCCGTGTCCGGTGTTGACAAGGATGAAGAAACGGCGGACCTTGTCAAGTTCAGGCAGCTTTTGTTCACGCAGTACAAGGTAGTGTCCGTCATGGACGAGGTTCTTGACAGGCTGATTAACGGAATGGCCGTATAATGGAAAGGAGACAGATACGATGAGGGTAACAAGTACGATGATGACTAACAACTCAGTCGTCAATATGCAGAAAACAAAACAAAATTATTTAAAGTATCTTGAGCAGTATACAACGCAGCAGAAGATAAGCGTTCCGTCAGACGACCCGATTGTCGCTGTGCGCTCGTTAAAATACAGAACGAATCTGTCTGAGCTTGAGCAGTATCTTAAGAAGAATATACCGGACGCCTTTTCATGGATGGACATAACGGAGGGCGCGCTCAAGCAGGTTAACGGAATGTTGGAGAATATGTATGGATATGCCAACGAGGCGGCTAGTGATTCCTATAATTTTGACGACAGACAGAATATTATAGATTCTATAAAACAGTATAAGGAATTCATATACAAACAGCAGCTGAATGCGGATTATGCTGGAAGATATGTATTTGCGGGATATAGAACTGACACGCAGATGATATTTGAGGCTCCTCAGAATAACCAGACTTACAGTATAGTTGAGAATGCCGAGGCGTCGGGGATTTCATACGACAAATATGTGTACGGCGGCGCCGAGTACGCCGAAGGCACAAGCGCGGAACAGTATGCGGCACAGGCGCCGGAATTAAAGCAATGTCATAAAATGTCGTTGTCGTACAGCAAACTTGATTCAACAAATGATGTAAATAACCTTGATTCTGTGGGAGATTATGTTAAAATTACGTATAAGGATGCTTCGGGCAATGAAAAGACTGTTACTGCCGTGACGAAAAGCCTTTCGGAAGAACCCCAGAACATTGTATACAATATGGATGATAACGGGGTTGGCGAGAACGGGATTGTGTTCATTCCGGAAACGGGCGAACTTGTTTTTGGCGAGGCAATATATGATGAGATACGTGCGGCGAAGGATTTCAGCGTAGAATACAATAAGACCAACTTTTCGGATGATAACGTAAGGCCTGAACATTACTTCAACTGTGACGTGTATGACCATGGAACGGGCGAGACTATAGAATACAGGACGCCAAAAGAGCAGAAGATAGATTATCAGATTAATTTCAGTCAGATGCTTACGGTTAATACGCTTGGAAGTGATGCGATATCTCTTGGTATCGGAAGGATGATTGACAGTATAGTCAAATCTTCGGATGACCTTGCAGTGACTACGGCGGACCTTAACAGTGTTAAGAAAAAGATCGAGGAGACACCTGTTGACGCTGTTGACGCTAACGGCAATAATATATTGGAAAGTCTTAACAGGCTCAAGGAAGAGCTTGAGACAGAGGTCACGCTCAAGGGTAAGATACTTCAGGAGAGTTTCGGCAGAAGCCTTACCGGAATTAAGGACTTTCAGAAACAGCTCAATACGGCGCTATCGGATTTGGGAGCGAGGTATAAAAGACTTGAGCTTACCGAATCAAAGCTTGACGATTTGAGGGTTTCGTATGAAGACCTGCTTTCGGAAAATGAGGATGTTGATATAGGCGAGGCATTCATAAGATATACGGAGGCGGATTTGCTTTACCAGGCATCTCTTTCGGCAACGGCAAAGGTTCTTGGCAATTCGCTTCTTGATTTTATCTGATATATCCATATAAGCTGAAAGGAGAAAATGAATGAAAGCGAATACCAGACTGTTTGGGGAGATTGACATTCCTGAGGAGAAGATTATAACATTTGACC
>JAAVXK010000115.1 GCA_022790615.1 Lachnospiraceae bacterium | reverse complement strand
CCTAATTTCAAGTAACCATTTACAACTCCCCCGGTAAACCTGCCCTGACCTGAAGAATTCAACTGTACAAATCCTCCGTTTACCGTACCGCCTTCAATGGTAATATCGGAACCCGATATTACATTGCCTGTTTTATCGCCTGTGCTGCTCCAACTACCTACCGTGCCGCTTCTTACAATAATTGTCTTTCCGCTTAGGGTATAGAACCCTTCCAAAACCGCTCCGTCGACGATTTGTTTTCCGCTGGAAGCATAACAATTCAGAACCCAGCCGTTGTTGTGGTTTGTGACAGTTCCGCCGTACATAACAATATCTCCCGAGCCATTACTGAATAATACATGCGGCGCATTCTCATTACCCTCGCCTTCTTGAAATGAATCGTTAATCAGTTTTCCGGTCTTTCCTTCGGAACAATCACACAAGTTAAAATTAGCCGCACCTTTTAACAGCATTGCATAATAGGCTGTTCCTTTATCCGATACAATTTTGATACTGCATGTATGTCCGTTCAGGCAGAGATTAAAATCACTTTCAATATTGACAACCGCTTTCGTTGTACCATAGATTTCATCTCCCCCTCCGATAATTTCAATATCGTCCGCAAGATAATAATTGCCGCCGTCTTTCGCCGCCTGAATCAATTCATCCGCAGTATTCACAGCGGCGTATTCCTCCGGGAGGTGGCCGTGTGTGCAATCATCGTTTCCACAAACAGCATGACTATGGCTTTCTCTTAACTGCCGATTCATTGAATCCAGCTGTCCCGCCTGTATATCCGGACAAATCGAAAGTCCCATACACAGGCTGAGAATCATTGCCAAAAGCTGCTTTTTCTTTTTTGTTTTCTTCCTTGTAAAATATTCTTTCATAATTCTGCACCTCTTCTTTTCTTTATAAATGAATTTGTCAATAAATAAACATTGTCATACACTGTTCGGCAAAACCAAACTGCATATGATTGACAATTCGATATTATCATAATTTATTTTATATTTTTAGTAATCAGTACCATTTGCAGTTTTATGGGTATGATTTGTTAAAGCAAGCTTGCGTACGCGAAAATAAAATAATAGCCCAAATGGAACATATTGCGGTTTTCCTGATATATGCTATACTTCTAATGAATACGTTCATATGGAGGTCACATATCTTGCAGACTATTACAAAACATATAAAAAACGGCGAATTTTCTCATATATATCTGCTTTACGGCGAGGAGGAATACAACAT
Organism: Lachnospiraceae bacterium; assembly: GCA_022790615.1. GTDB lineage: Bacteria > Bacillota > Clostridia > Lachnospirales > Lachnospiraceae > V9D3004. Next base: position 12,789 of record JAAVXK010000115.1, on the reverse strand, counting down.
AAACAAATGCCGGAACATGCTCACCGACAATATACTAAACGAACCCGCGGAAGGCAATATGAATTACCACCGGTTTGACGGCCCCCCGGTCAACATTTCTAATCTCATTGAACAGATTATGTCGCTCCCTTTCTTTTCTGACAGACAGCTTATAATTGTGAATGGAAGCGAACTTTTCAAATCGTCAAACAATCTTTGCGACAGTTTGTGCGACATGCCGGATTCAACGTATATTGTGTTCATAGAGTCGGCGGTTGACAAGAGAAATTCCCTCTACAAGTATGTCAAAAACAAGGGAACAATTGTAGAGCTGAACCACGAAACAGACCGCGAACTTCCAATATGGATTGCAGGATATCTAAACCGATACGGATACAAAATCACTATGCGCGCCGCCAAGCTGATTATAAGCCGGGCAGGCGTGGACAAGACGGCCCTTACATGCGAACTTGAAAAACTTATCGCATACTGCGCGGACACAAAGGAAATAGATACTCCGGCAGTGGAGGCGATATGCACGTCAATGCTATCCAGCCGTATATTTGCAATGATGGATTATATTGTTTCAGGAAAACGGGCGGCGGCGCTCAATCTCTACCGCGACCTTGTGCTAGCAAAAGAACCGCCCTCTAAGATTCTGTCGCTTCTTACAAGGCACTACAATATTCTCGCACAGATTAAGGACATGTCGCATGAAACCGATATGAACATTGCAAAGCATCTTTCCATTCCGTCATTTGCCATAAAAAAATACAAGTCGCAGGCTGCAATGTATAACAGGTACGATATAATCAGGCGGATCAATTGCTGCGTTGAAGCCGAGGAGGGCTTTAAAACGGGAAAAATCCAGCCGCAGGTTGCGATTGAGACGCTAATCATACAGCTGGCCTCGTAAATTGTATTTCGTTTTGTCTCTTTTTTCATAGATATTTTTTATTGCAACGCCTGTTATTCTTTGATATACTATAATTTAATCTTAGAGCGTGTTTGCTCTGGAGCGTGTTTGAAAATTGCTTTCCGCCAGATGCGTTTCACACTTTGTGGGAGATTTGTGCCAAATGAGGGAAGCGTAGCGGGCTACGTTGACTGAATTTGGCGTAAATATACCGCAAAGTGGGGGCGCAGATGGCGGGAATGAATTTTCAAACACGCTCTAAGATGCGCTGATTATTTCAGCGCTTCACTAAGTTTTCGCATAGTAATATGTGATTTACACAAAATGCAAAGCTTTATATATTTACTATTTCATATGCTCTGCAGTTTTAAACGCACTACTATATTATAAACCTGAGGTATACATTATGAAAAAAATATTACTTGGAAACGAGGCTATCGCAAGAGGCGCTTATGAGGCGGGCGTAAAAGTAGCCGCGGCTTATCCCGGAACGCCAAGTACGGAGATATGTGAAAATGTAGCAAAATATGACGAGATATACGCCGAATGGTCTCCAAACGAAAAAGTTGCGATGGAGGTTGCGCTCGGTGCGAGTGTCGGCGGCGTGCGGTCTCTCACATGCATGAAACACGTCGGAGCAAACGTTGCGGCCGACCCGCTGTACACAAGCTCTTACACGGGCATAACCGGAGGACTTGTCATGGTTGTCGCAGACGACCCCGGCATGTACAGCTCGCAGAACGAACAGGACACGCGTATGATTGGACGCGCGGCATGCGTACCCGTACTTGAACCGTCCGACAGCCAGGAGGCAAAGGACTTTATGATTGAGGCGTACCGCATAAGCGAGGAATACGACACTCCGGTAATCGTTAGGACGACCACGAGGCTGTCGCACTCGCAGGGAGTCGTTACATTCGGTGAACGAAATGTGCCCGACGATATTCCGTACGAACGCAAGTGGACGAAATTCGTCGATATACCTGCCAATATGAAACAACGCCACATAGTAATGGAACAGTTCATGCTTACGCTTGCCGACGACGCATCCTCGATGCAAATCAACAGCACTGAGTATAACAGTACATCAACAGGTTTTATAACAAGCGGAATCGCATACCAGTACGTAAAGGAGGTATGTCCGGACGCATCCGTGCTGAAACTCGGAATGGTGAATCCCCTTCCGCACGCGCTTATAAAGGAATTCTGTTCAAAGGTTGACAGGGTTATCGTGTTCGAGGAGTTAGAGCCCGTGATTGAGGAACAGGTAAAGGCAATGGGCTTTACCGTGGAGGGCAAAAACCTTTTCACAAGACAGGGCGAATACAGTGCAAACATGCTTAGAAAAGCGCTCGGTATGACTGTATCCGTCAGTGATTCATACGAAGCTCCGGCGAGACCTCCGATACTTTGTCCGGGATGCCCGCACCGAAGCGTATACACCGCAATGAAGCAGCTCAAAATACACGCTTACGGCGATATCGGCTGCTATACGCTCGGCGCGTCCGCACCGTTAAGCGTAGTCGACGTATGTTTCTGTATGGGCGGAAGCATAAGCGGCCTGCACGGACTTGAGAAAGCGAACGGCCATGACTTTATTAAAAACTGGGTTTCGGTAACTGGCGATTCGACGTTCATGCACACCGGAATCAACTCGCTCATAAATATGGTTTACAACCAGTCCCACGCAACCGTCGTAATACTCGACAACTCGACAACCGGAATGACCGGTCACCAGGACCATGCGGCCACCGGAAAGACGCTAAAGGGCGAGACCGTTCCTGCCATTAATCTCATGCATCTGTGCAAATCTCTTGGCATTGAGCATGTGTATGAGGTAAACGCATATGATTTGCAGGCGGTAAAAGAGCTTCTAAAGCGCGAGACAGAGCGGGACGCTCTCTCCGTCATTATCACAAAATCGCCCTGCGTACTTTTAAAGGAGGTATCCTTCCCCGACGTATGCGTGGTCGACAGCGACAAATGTAAGCAGTGCGGACTGTGTATGACGCCCGGATGTCCGGCCCTCTCAAAACGTGACGACGGAAGCATCCGCATAGACAGCGATATGTGTAACGGCTGCAATCTGTGCAAACAGCTTTGTAACTTCGGCGCTATTAAAACCGTGGCACGCCGGTAAGAATATACGACAGACCAATATAGTTTCGGGCTGCCGCAAAATACAGTGATTTTACAATATACTGTTGAAACCTGCATAATCTACGCGTTTCATATTGTGTGAATCCGCTGTTTTGCGACAGCCCTTTTATACTGCCTTCTGTGTTATAGCGCCCCGAAGCCAGCCGTTCAGCTTCCTCTCGAACACGTAAAAGCTTACCGAGCCTGCCGCCACAGAGAGCCCTAAAACCGAAACGACAATGACGGGCCTTGGAAGCCCTTCACCAAATTTATTAAAAAATCTCGCAATAAAATAATGCATCAGATACATGGAATAGCTTATATTTCCAAGATATACGAAAATCGACGGAATCCTTTTCCCATACCCCGCCGCAAATACGAGTATGAACAAAATAAATGCGGGCACACCGTATACGGATATTCTGTTCATGCCGCGTAACGCGTCCACATACTTGACGCTAATCATAAACACAAGGCATACCGCCGCTGCTCCAAACATGATAACCGTCTTCAGATTCCCGGTATTCCTTACTCTGTCATAGTCAAGACGCCTCAAAAGCTCATATGCAATCATTCCGTAAATGAACTCAAACAGTATCGTGTTATCCGTACCCACGAAACGTCCCAGCACGATTAGGCATACAAGAATACAAGACGCTATGGCCCCGCGGTATCTCTTATTGATATGCATTGCCGCCCATATTACAATATAAAACAGCATCTCATAGTTGAGCGTCCAGCCCACCTTGACAACCGGCTGTTCCGGACCGCCAAACAACGGCGTAAGAAACAAACACGACTGCAACAGGTATAACGGGTCTGCAACCGTTTTGTCAAACAGCGACGGATATAGGAGAAGCCCCGCATACGTAGCGAATGTTATACAATAATAAAGCGGAACAATTCGTATGAGTCTCTTTATTATAAATTGCTCCGTGCTGATATGCGTGACGTACATCATTATAAAACCGCTGATACAAAAGAATATATCCACGCCGAACGAACCGTTTTCAATAAAGGAAATATGATGAAAAATAACGCTAAACGCAGCCAGTCCCCTCATCGCCTGAATACTGTCAAAACGTCCTGAATAAAAATCTGATTTCATATAACTGCTCCCGCCTTCGCCGGCAAACACTTTCACTGCAAAATACTGCGCGCCTTATTCTTGTCGGCCTCTATCTGTCCTTTAAGTATGTCCAAGCTGTCAAACTTCATTTCTTTCCTTAAAAAATCCACAAGCTCGACCTTAATGTCCTCCCCATATAACTGACCGTCAAAGTCAAATATATATGTCTCAACGCCTGTTTTGTTATGTCCCTCTACCGTGGGCTTCACCCCAATATTGGTAACGGAAGCGTAACGTCTGCCCCGGTGCGTAACATACGATGCGTAAACGCCGTTTACCGGAATATACTTGTCCTCCGGCACATCCAGATTGACGGTCGGAAAACCAAGCGTCCTGCCAATTTTTCTGCCGTGCACTACGGTTCCCGATACAAAATAATACCGTCCGAGAAGCCCTGCCGCGCCGGACACATCCCCTGTATCAAGCAAACCGCGTATCCGCGTGCTGCTCACAATACTGCCGTCAACCTTCTCGCGCGCAACAATCTCCGTGTCCATTCCGTATTGTTTCCCAAGCCGTGTAAGCTCTGTGGTATCTCCCCCACGGTTACGGCCGAATCTGAAATCATCACCGACGCAGACAAAGCGCGCATGAAGCCCTTCCGCCAATATTTCCTTAACAAACTGCTCCGGACTCATGCTTCTCATCCTATTGTCAAAACCATATTCTACAAGAACTCCAACTCCATTCTCCTCAAACAACGGCCGAATCTCATGTGCGGTATATATATGACGTCCATCCATGACCAGGGCAATCACAACAGGTATAAGCCCGTCCTTTCTGCGTTTTGCTATCCTGTCAAGGAGTTTTCCGTGTCCGATATGTATACCGTCAAATTTGCCGATTGTAACGGCGCTCTGTACATCATAAGGCAGCGCCGGTTCTTTAATAGCCTGCATCAGTCACAATATCCTTCCAAACATTAATCAATATATTTAAAACATCTTAAAGACCTTATATCTGCCGCCGTCACCATCTCCGCCGATTTTCCTGTAAACGGCCCCGAACGTCATATCGGAATAATATACGCATATATCGTCACTGCCCGTATTCAGGAAAGCTTTTTTGTCCGGACTGCCTCCCATCATTTTGAACATTGACGGGTAAATCTCATTTCCATTTCTCATATACCTGTCTGCATCTTGTTTTAAAACGGCGGCGGGCATGGAAAAAACCTTATCAATTCCGGTCACAGCCTCCGACAGCCTGTTCTCCTTTGCAAGCTGTGCAATTCCGTCAAGTGTTATACTGTCCGCAATTTCAAACGTACCGGAACGCGTTCTCTTAAGCTTTGCCATACAGGCGTCGCAGCCAAGCGCTTTGCCTATATCCTCGCACAGGGTTCTGATGTACGTTCCCTTCGACACGCACGTCTCAATACGGACATAACCCTCGTCAAGATTCATATTTTTAACATCCATACTGTATACGGTTATATTTCGCGGCTGCCTGTCTACCGTTATACCTTTCCGTGCAAGCTCATAGAGCTTCTTTCCGTGCACCTTGACAGCCGAATACATGGGCGGTACCTGCTCCATGCTGCCCACAAATGAGCGCACAGTCTCCGCAATAGTCTCTGCATCACCCGTATACCCTTTTGTTCCGAGTACCGTGCCGGACATATCCTGCGTGTCGGTTCTCGCCCCTAATTTTATTACAGCCTCGTACACCTTATCTTTGTCGGTAAGCATCTCGCACAGTTTCGTTGCTTTTCCGAGGCATACCGGCAGGACTCCCTCAGCGTCCGGGTCGAGCGTACCTGTATGCCCTATTTTTTTCTGATGTAATATTCCCCTTAATTTTGCCACAACATCAAACGATGTATATCCTTTTTCCTTATATACGTTAATCAGTCCATCCAAGTCACTAACCTCAACCTTTTTCCAGCTCGGAAGCAAGCTCGCGAAGAAGCGAATCAAGTCCGGCTTTTACATCTCCCTGAATCGTACAACCGGCGGCCTTCACATGTCCGCCTCCTCCATACAGCAGCGCAATACGGCTCATGTCAGCGCTGCCTGACGCCCGCAGGCTTACCTTGAACTCATCATCCCCAAGCTGATATACAAATACTGCGGCCTCCGCACCCTTTGTCTGTAAAATGGCGTTGACAATGCCATCCAAATCATCTTTGTCAGCGCCGTATTCATCCATCATTTCCTGTGTGGCTGTCGTAATAATAACCCTGCCATCCAACAGTCTTTTGCTCTCAAGAAGGCATCTTCCAAGCACAAGGTTCTGTACATACGTTTTCTCAAAAAATGTTTTCTCCAAAATAGCAGTGAAATCTATACCCTTTTCCATGAGTTCTCCGGCAATCTGCATCGTTCTGCCCGACGTGTTGGAATACTTGAACACACCGGTATCATGGGATATTCCCGTGTAAAGGCACACCGCCATATTATAATCCACCGCATCTTTATCATACAGCTCATACAATACCTCGCATGTAGAACTGCTGTCAGCGACAAAGTGGTTGATATCGGCAAACGACAGATTGCTTATATGATGGTCTATATTAATCGTTACATCCGCTTTATCAAACAGGTTCCGCGCCCCGCCAAGCCTCTCCGGGTCGCTGCAGTCAACCGAGATGAATAAATCCGCATGCTTGTCCTCATAATCCGTCAAAGCCTCATCTATATCTTTTATATACCGGAATCTGTCGGGTATTGATTCAAAATATACATATACCTTTTTATCACTATACATCTTTTTAATATAAAGATACATGGACATGGCGGCGCCTATACAGTCGCCATCCGGCCTGATATGGCCGCTTATCCCGATTATCTTTGCATTCCGTACAGAATTCCATACCAACTCACACATTCACTACCTCCAAATCGTCAAATGCCTCGCAGTAAAACTACGGGACCTGCCCCAGTCATTCACATTTTGCCCAATCATTTGTCCGAATATCCGTCTGTTACTTTGGCTGCTGCATGTCCGTTTCCGTATCGTCTTCCTGCCTGTCAATATGAAGTTCCGCAATTTTCTTTGACATTTTAGCGCCGTACTCAATCGACTCGTCGAGCACAAATGTAAGCTCCGGCGTATTCCTAAGATTCACATTTTTTGCAATCTGGCTTCTTATAAAGGAAGCCGCGCTTCGAAGGCCTTCCATAGCGCCCTGTTTTTCAGCGTCGTTACCGAGTACGCTGACATATATCTTCGCATATTTCAAATCTCCCGTAACCTCAACGTCAGTTACGGAAGTCATCTCGGGAATTCTCGGGTCTTTAAGTTCTTCCCTCAAAATCCTGCTCATCTCTTTTCGAACTTCTCCGTTAACTCTTGTCCCTTTAATACTTTTTCTGTTATTCATATTCTCATCTCCAAAACATTATAGCAATAAATCTGTTTTCATAATACTGATAATACTATTATTGCCGGTATTGCCGGACGCATGGCTTCCCGATAATAGTATGAATTATAACCGACAAAAGGACTGTTGCACAGTCCTTTGCCCTTGCATAACCCGTCTGTTTTATTATGATATTATATATAGTATATACACTATCCACCGCACATAAACACATAACATAATACTGTAATGTTATCAGCCGCTAATACGCTCCCTGCAATGGTATGACGCTTATAATATCTTTCTTACCTTGGCACCTCGACCATGATGTACAATTCAACCTTATCCTCGACATTGATATCGTTAAAGCCTTCAAATACGAGACCGCATTCATAGCCTGCGGCTACTTCCTTGACATCATCCTTGAATCTCTTGAGCGAGGCAAGCGCGCCCTCAAATATAAGCTCGTCATTTCTTGTAATTCTCGCCTTGCATCCCCTTGCAATCTTTCCGTCAAGCACGTAGGAACCTGCGATTGTTCCAAGACCCGAAGCCTTAAATGTCTGTCTTACGTCCGCATGGCCGATAACCTTTTCCTCATAAATAGGGTCTAACATTCCCTTCATGGCATTTTCAATATCCGAAATAGCGTCGTATATTACACGGTACAGCCTCAAATCAACTTTTTCCCTGTCAGCCGTTGACTTTGCCATATTATCCGGTCTTACGTTGAATCCGATTATAATTGCGCTCGACGCAATGGCAAGCGTAACGTCTGATTCCGTTATTGCTCCGACGCCGCCGTGAATTATTCTTATTGCCACTTCCTCATTCGACAGCTTAAGGAGGCTCTGCTTTATAGCCTCGACAGAACCCTGTACGTCCGCCTTGATAATTATGTTAAGTTCCTTAATATTACCGGCCTGTATCTGGTCAAACAGACCGTCAAGCGATAGCACAGACTTTGTATCTTCTATAAGTTTTGCCTTACTCTGGTCAATATATGCGGCAACAATCGTCCTTGCCTCTTTTTCGTTATCCGTCGTGATAAATACCTCTCCGGCGTCAGGAACCTCGTTAAGTCCAATTATTTCTACAGGCGTAGACGGCTTCGCCTCTTTCACTCTTCTGCCCTTATCGTCCATCATCGCACGCACGCGTCCGTGTGCCGAACCTATTACGATGTGGTCTCCGACGTGCAGCGTTCCCTTTTGGACAAGTATCGTCGCAACCGGTCCGCGTCCCCTGTCGAGCTGGGCTTCTATAACAATACCTCTGGCATTTCTGTCAGAATTCGCTTTCAGTTCAAGAACCTCGGCGGTAAGGAGTATCATCTCAAGAAGGTTGTCAATTCCTTCGCCGCTCTTCGCAGATACCGGTACAAATACCGTACTTCCGCCCCAGTCTTCCGCTACGAGCTCATACTCGACAAGCTCCTGCTTCACTCTCTCAATATTGGCTCCCGGCTTATCTATCTTGTTAACGGCAACTATAATCTCAACACCCGCCGCCTTCGCATGGTTAATTGCTTCTATAGTCTGAGGCATAACTCCGTCGTCGGCCGCGACAACAAGAATCGCAATGTCCGTCGACTTTGCTCCCCTCATACGCATTGAAGTAAATGCTTCATGTCCTGGAGTATCAAGAAATGTAATCTTTTCGCCGTTACATTTTACCATATAGGCTCCTATGTGCTGGGTAATTCCACCGGCCTCTCTTGATATGACGTCAGTCTTTCTTATCGCGTCAAGAAGCGAAGTCTTACCATGGTCAACGTGACCCATAACACAGACTACCGGCGGACGTTTTGAAAGCGTATTTTCCTCCTCTTCGTCCTCTTTCAAAAGCTCGGCAATCACATCGACCTTTTCTTCCATCTCCGCTATACAGTTGTACTCCAAAGCAATTTCCTCGGCCTCGTCAAACGAAATCTCCTGATTAATGGAAATCATCTTGCCTTTCATGAATAGCTTTTTGACAATCTGCGCCGCCGGAACTTTAATCTTGTCTCCAAGCTCTTTAAGGGTAAGCTTTTCGGGCAGCATGATTGTACGGATGGAATCTTCCGGTTCTTCTTTCTTAACAACCTCCGGTTTGATAAACGCTCCCTTGCGGTTCGGGTCTTTCTTTTTATTGAGCGAGTCCCTTGTGAGCCTTGTATCATCATTGTCATAATCTTTTCTGTCTCTTGCGTATTTCTTATTATCCCTCTTTCCGCCGTCCTTGCCCTGGCGCTGCGTCCTTCCCGGCTTCTGCTCCTGCTTTATGCTGTCAAATCCGCTCTGGCTTTTTTCGAATCTCTCGAACACTTTTTCTCCGTTCGGTTTCCGTCCGTCGCGTCCCCCTCTGTTCGCTCCGTCCCTGTTAAACGGCCTGTTGCCGCCGCGGTTGTCAGAATTCCTATTATCGCCGCTTCTATGCTCGGAATTTCTCTGATTATTGTTAAATCCGCCCCTCTGGCCTCTGTTATCACGGTTAAAGTTTCTTCCGTCACGGTTGTCCTTATTTTCCCTGTTGTCCCTAGGCTGCCTGTTTCCACGAAATTCCCTGTTACTGCCATTATCCCTGCTTCGGCCCGAAGTCTCAGGCTTCTTATCGGAACCGGACATGGCTTTCACCATTCCCTCGTCCCTGACAGGTTCAGCAATCTTTTCTTTACTTTCAGGTTCGTCCCTCTTATCAGTTTTGTCCGGCTGAACCTGCACGGGTTCGGTTTTCTTTTCTGCGGCAGTTACCGTTTCTGTTTCCGTTTTCTTCTCCGCCTCGGTCTTCTTTGTCTTATCCTCAGTTATAACTGTCTTTTCAGCCTTTTCTTTGACGGCAGTTTTTCCTTCAGAATCTTTCTTATCAGGGGCGGCAGACTTACCGTTATTATTCTCCGCAAAAGTTCGTAACAGGAACGCTATTGCAGCATCCTCTATATTACTGTTCGGACTTTTTGCCTCAAATCCATTGGCTCTTAAAAGTTCTATAAGGTCAGAGCTTTTTATATTCTTTCCCTGCGCCTTCAAGCTTTTGGATATTTCATGAATTCTCATTTTTGCCATATTGTACTACCTCCTGATTAATGTTCTGAATAACTGCCTTCGCCAAACCTTTATCAACTATTGCCAGCGATGCGCGATATTCTTTTCCTATTGCATGCCCTAGTTCGTCTTTCGTACCGTAGAAGAAAAGCGGAACGTGATAATATTCACACATTTTTTCATATTTCTCCCTGGTATTATCCGAAACGTCATCGGCAACTATAACTACATACGCCCTATACTCTTTTATTGATTTTTCCGTTGCAAAACTTCCGCTCGCAACATTACCGGACTTCATTGCTAATCCGATATAAGAAAATACTTTATTTCTCAACAAGCTGTAACATCCGCCTTTCTATATCTTCATATACATCATCCGGAATATTTAGTTCGAACGCTCTCGCAAATGCCTTTGATTTTCTCGCCTTATTAAAACATTCTACTGATGAACATATATATGCGCCACGTCCGTTTTTTTTGCCTGTACAATCCAGAAGAACTTCATTTTCAGGCGTTTTAATAACCCTTATAAGCTCGCTCTTCGGCTTCGATTCATGACACCCTATGCACTGGCGCATCGGAATCTTTCTTGCTTTCAATCAGGCTTCCCCTCCTTATATATCGGCAACTTCTTCACTTTTAATATCTATCTTATAGCCCGTAAGCCTTGCAGCCAGCCGTGCGTTCTGCCCTTCCTTGCCAATTGCAAGCGATAACTGGAAATCGGGGACGACTACATTTGCACTCTTTTCTTCCTCGTCAACCTCCACCGAAATAACCTTTGCCGGACTAAGTGCGTTTTCAATCAGCGTTGCGGGGTCGTCGCTCCAATTTATAATATCTATCTTTTCCCCACGAAGCTCATCTACAATTGCGTTAACCCTTATTCCGTTAACGCCAACGCACGCTCCTACCGGGTCAACATCCGGATTGTACGAGTATACGGCCATCTTCGTTCTCGAACCGGCCTCCCTCGCTATACTCTTTATCTCGACCGTTCCGTCCTGAACTTCGGCAACCTCATACTCAAAAAGTCTCTTGACAAACTCCGGATGTGTCCTTGAAACTGTAATTCTCGGTCCCTTTGCAGTATCCTTAACTTCCACGACATACAGCTTAATCCTCTCTGTCGGTCTGAAATGTTCGGTTTTAACCTGCTCGCTCTCAGTAAGAACCGTATCTATTTTACCGAGGTCAACAGATATATTGCCTCTTGAAACCCTCTGTACAATTCCGGTAATAATATCCCGCTCTTTTTCGTAATACTGGTTATATATTACCTTTCTTTCTTCCTCCCTTATCTTTTGTACAACAACCTGTTTCGCTTTCTGGGCTGCTATACGTCCAAAATTCTTAGGAGTTACAACTACTTCTATTGTATCTCCAACCGCCTTGTCAGGATATATATCGGCAATCTCGTCAAGGCTTACCTCAAGCGTGTCATCCGTTACTTCCTCAACTATAGTTTTAACAGCGTACACTTTCACCTCGCCGGAATATCTGTCTACTATCACATTAATGTTGTCTGATTTTCCGAAATGGTCCTTACATGCAGCAAGCAGAGAGTTCTCTATCGCTTCAAGTATTATGTCCTTGCTTATTTCTTTCTCCTTTTCTATCTCATCAAGCGCCGCTATGAGTTCCCTGTTGTCTGTTTCATTCATCTTACTCAAACCTCCCTAAACGTTATAATCTGCCAACGAACTTCCAAATATTAAAAATCTATCGCCAACCTTACCATCGCAGTATCCTTTAAAGCAATGCTAAGCGTTTCCTCTCCAAGAAACACTTCTATATTCTCTTTGTCGTACCCGTCAAGCCTTCCGACAAATTCCTTCGCCTTAATTTCCCTGCCGTTTTCCGTAAGTGTAATATCTTTATACAACTTAATCTCTATATCTTTCCCAAGGCTTCTTATAAAGTCTTTATCTTTTTTCAGCTTTCTGCCAAGACCCGGGGAACTAACCTCCAATATATATGACTCGTCTATAAAATCATGCTTATCCATAAGTTCGCTAAGCGCCCTGTTAACCAGCTCGCAGTCATCAAGCGTGATTCCGCCCTCTTTGTCAATATATGCCCTAAGATAATAATTGCCGCCTTCTTTGACGTACTCGACATCGACTAATTCAAAATTATTTTTCTCCATGATAGGAACTAACAGTTCCTCTGCTCGCATCTCATATTGTTCTCTTTTACTCAATCTATCACCATGCTCCCATTACACAAAACTTAAGAGTGAGCCGAAGCCCACTCTTACACTGTCTACTATTACCAATGAATACCTTACCACTTT
>JAAVXK010000122.1 GCA_022790615.1 Lachnospiraceae bacterium | reverse complement strand
TGCATCACGGTTGGGGGATTCGCTTCTTCGTCAACATTGGACTTTTTATATCTTTTGCCTAACGGCATTATAGCATATGCAAAAATCTTTTTCAATATGCTTGACACAAAAAATTATCCTTATCTGGCATCACTCAACACTGATTGCAAGATTTGTCTATGGCTTTATTGTAACATTTCATTCATCAAAATAAAATATATTTCTCTGCTCTTTTTAAGGCGTCAAAGAACCATACAAATTCATGCATAACAGGATGACATCTAACGGTTTATGTGATAAAATAATTATTATTCAGAAAAAGATAAATTGTCAGATGCGGAGATTTCCTTGAGAATCTGACCGGGCAGGAAGTTCGCTGGCTGTTGGATAATGATGTAACTACTATTGTAGATTTGCGATCAGATGAAGAGGCTGCTAAGAAACCATTCTCCATCTGCGTCCCCCACTTTGCGGTATATTTACGCCAAATTCAGTCAACGTAGCCCGCTACGCTTCCCTCATTTGGCACAAATCTCCCGCAAAGTGTGAAACGCATCTGACAGAAAGCAATTTTCAAACACGCTCTGGTGTAGTGTCAGCAATTATCTTGAAAAGGCTTGGATTTAGTAACGAAGAAATTATTGATGATTATATGGAGTCTAAAAATAATTTACAAGACATAGAGCTTTGCATTGGCTGCGTGCGTTATCCGTGCGAAGCATTGAAGCGGTATCAAAAAGAATATGATAACAAATGCAATCATAGTAGGAGAATGATTCTAAATGGGTACAGTATCAGGAACATTAGAGGAAATGCTAAAAGAGCTTAATGAGTCTCAAAGGAAGGCCGTAACTGCAACGGAGGGTTATATACGTGTTGTCGCGGGTGCGGGAACCGGCAAGACAAAATCCCTGACTTACAGGTACGCGTATCTGATAAACGAGCTTGGTATATCCCCGTCAAATATTTTGTGTATAACATTTACAAATAAAGCGGCGAATGAGATGAAAAGGCGAATTAAACTTATGCTTGGAGAGGAGTTTGACACCTCCTTTGTGGCAACGCTCCATTCTTTTTGTACAAGGGTTTTGCGTGAAGAAATAACAAAGCTATTCTATCCGGATAATTTTATTGTGCTTGACAATATCGACCAGAAGAAAATACTGGAAGAAGTCTATGACGAGATGGGTATCAAAATGGATACGGCAAGCTTCAAATTTATGATTGACCAGATACGATATTATAAAAATCTGCTTACATATGTCGAGTACCTCTCGAATCCGAATTTTGATTATACAACACTCAAAACAAAAACGCAGTCGGATGAAATCATTATCCGGTATATTAAAAAACAGCGAAAGTATTTTGGGCTGGACTTCTTTGATTTGATTAATTTCACAATCTATCTGTTCAACAATTACCCGGATGTTCTTTTCAAATGGCAGAAAAAGCTGTGCTACATTATGGTAGATGAATTTCAGGATATAACGGCTAAGGAATTCAAAATGATTCGCAGGCTTTCGGAATACAACCGAAATTTATTCGTTGTCGGCGACCCTGACCAGAATATATATGAGTGGCGCGGGGCCAACATGGACGTAATTGTGAACTTTGAAAAATGGCTGAACAATGAATGTTTTGAGAATCAGCTCGGACTTAAGGCGCAGGATATTATTCTGAGCCGCAATTATCGTTCGTGCGAGCCGATACTTTTCGTGGCGAATTCTCTCATAGAAAAAAATTGTAACCGTGTAATCAAGCAGCTTCACACTGACGCGGCGGGCGGAGATAAGGTAACGTATCTGCATGCAAAAAACGACAAGGATGAAATGAAATATATCTGTTCAAAGATAAAAGAACATATTGATTCCGGAGGCAGATACTCGGATTTTGCCGTTTTGTACCGTTCGGGATATGTTTCACGGTTTGTTGAGCAGGGATTTCTTAGCGCCGATATACCGTATGTTGTTTACGGGGGCGTGGGATTTTACGAACGCATGGAGATAAAAGACGTACTTTCCTATATGCGCCTTGTAGACAACACCGACGACGACCTGTCGTTTAAAAGAATTATTAACGTACCCCGAAGAAAAATTGGAAAGGTAAAGATAAAAGCCATAACCGAATATGCCGAACAAAATAACGTATCGCTTTTTTGTGCGTTGAAAGCGCTGTGCGATACCGAGCTTTTCAGAGGCAGTAAGGCGAAAGAATTCGTTACGGCAATCGGGAGACTGCGGGAAAAGGCGGATATGCTTTCAGTTTCAGAGCTGCTGCAGAATATTTTGTTAGAAACCGGATACGAGCTTTATATCCGTGAAAGCGGAGACATCGACCGCCTTGACAACATAACGGAACTTCTTAGAAGTATTGTTACGCAGGAAATAGAGTTTGGCGAAACGCTTTCCCTTTCTACTTTTTTGCAGGATATAACATTGTTTAAGGACATTGACGCCGAGGACAAAAGCGACTGCGTAAGGATTATGACAATTCACACGTCAAAAGGACTGGAGTTTGACAATGTGTTTCTAGTTGGGCTTACCGAAGGGATTTTTCCGTCCGCACGCAGCCTGGAAGAGAGGCAGAACGATGCGCTTGAGGAAGAACGCAGGCTTTGTTTTGTAGCGATTACCCGCGCAAGGAAAAAGCTTTATCTTAGCGAAAGCGAGGGCTTTGGCGTAAAAGGATATTCAAAAACGCCGTCAAGATTCTTATTTGATATTGATGAAAGTCTGCTTGAAAGAATCGGAGACATTCCCGAGGAAGTCAAAGCGGAGTATATAGTCTTATCGAGAATGTTTGACAAAACCGATACGGAAGTATATAAGGTCGGAGACCAGATCCGACATAAGG
>JAAVXK010000073.1 GCA_022790615.1 Lachnospiraceae bacterium | reverse complement strand
ATATACATTTCTTGGTATAACCGTATGTTATTTTACAGTTTATTCGATTCCGAAAGAGCTTGTGCAGAATGTCCTTTGTTCAGTTTCTGAGAATACAAGCAGTTCCATCATCTGTTTTGATAACAGGAACAAATGCATATATGTGAACGACAGCGCCTGCAGGCTTATCGGCGCGTCAAAGGACGAACTCGGTGTGTTTGAAAAGAAATTTGAGGGATATATTAATGAATTTATCGAAAAAAAGTCCGACTATGAAGTCATAAAAACAGACTATGAGATTGCGTCTCAGATTCGCAGCGTGTTTATTGAATTTCAGACTATGAGGGATAAAAAAGATAAGTACCTCGGGTGTTTTTTTAAGATGGAGGACAGGACGGAGGAAGTAAAAAGATTTGAAATGGAAAAATACCGTGCCACGCATGACAGTCTTACGGGGCTTTTGAACAGGGTGTCGTTCATTGAGCAGGCGACAAGGATTCTTTTGGACAATCCTGACGGAAAATTTTATGTTGTTGCGTCCAATGTCAGAGAATTTAAGCTTGTCAATGATTTGTTCGGTACAAAGGTAGGCGACATGGTACTTTGTAAAGAAGCGGACGTCCTTAGGAAACTTAGTGAGAATACCGGGGTTGTTGCAGGAAGAATATCGGGAGACAGGTTTGCGCTTCTTATACCGGAAGATTACTATGACGAGGAAATGGCGGTTAAAAGTATTGAGGATATCGAGCGGATAATGAAGGTGTACGATTACAAACTCAGGATATGTATGGGAGTGTATGAGGTACGTGACCATAACGAGAATGTGCAGACAATGTACGATAAGGCGTGTATGGTAATTGACAAGACCAAGAACGATTATCTCAAGGTACTTTCATATTATGATACAAGCATTATGCAGAAGGCGATGCATGAGAAAAATGTAATAAATGAATTTGATAAGGCGATAGAGGACGAGCAGTTTAAAATGTATCTTCAGGCGCAGGTTGACAATGAAGGCAATATTATGGGAGGAGAAGCGCTGGTCAGATGGGAGCATCCTGAAAACGGTCTCATATTCCCGGGCGATTTCATTGAAATACTTGAGAGGACGGGGCATATATATAATCTTGACGCGTACATATGGGAACAGGCCGCTAAAAAGTTATGTGAATGGAAACAGAACGGTATTACGGATAAACATATTTCGGTAAATATATCGGCTAAAGATTTTTATTATATGGACGTTTACAAATCATTCACGAATCTTGTCAGAAAATACGACATAAACCCTGACAACTTAAAGCTTGAGATTACGGAGACTGTTTTGATGCATGATTTGGAGATGCACTTAGAAGTGCTTGATAAGCTCAGGAAGTTTGGATTCCAGATAGGCGTTGACGATTTTGGAAGCGGATATTCGTCGCTTAACATGCTTAAAGATATTAAGGCCGATGTGTTGAAGATTGACATGGTCTTTCTGAGGGAGACCGAAAATCATGTGCGGAGCAGGATAATACTGAATTCAATTATTGGCATGTCAAAGAAACTTGGTATGAAAGTCCTTACGGAGGGTGTTGAAAAGGAGGAACAGATTGGGGCGTTGAAAGAAATGGGCTGCGACTTCTTTCAGGGTTATTACTTTTCCAAACCAATATGCGTAGAAGAATTTGAAAAAAAATTCCTGTATAATCAGGAGGGTGATTGATGGATACCGCGGTACAGATATTAATTGTATTTATGGCGTTTGTATTGTTATTCTGCTGTATAATAACTGTCAAATCAAAAATTGAATATATGGGTTCCCTGGTAAGGCTTTATTTGTGCGCCATTGCAACTATGTTTGCATATTTTATGTTTTTGTTTACGGGAACAAAAGAACAGGCTCTGTTTTTTGACGGGGTTTATTTTGTGTGCACCGACTGGCTTGTTATCTGTATGTTACATTTCTGTGCGGATTATACGAAAGTGTATAAAAGGCATAAGTATGACGCGGCTATAATATACGGGATTGCCGCGCTGGATACTGTCGCGCTGTTATTCAATAATGTCTGGCAGTTTATGTTTGATATCGTTATGAGAATGCATCCGGAAACGGGAAAGATATACAGGATTGAAAATTTTAAGTTTCCCCATTACATACACCTTTCATTCTGTTATATAATTATATTTTTTGCATTTGTATTGCTTATAAACAGGGCGCTCAAATCCCCTGAAATATATAATAAGGCATATATTTCTATGCTTGCGTCTTTTCTTGGCGTTGTTATATGCAACTGTATATGCTATTCGCTGAATCTGCAGATTGATGTTTCGGTTCTGTTATACGCGGTTCTTGCAAGTATAATATGTTATCTTTCCGTGCTCGCCGCGCCCAAGACCCTCGTCAACAGAATGCTGGAGAAAGTAAACAGCGAGATTAAGGACGCGCTGATATGCCACGACGTATATGGGAACCTTGTGTATGCCAACCAGACTGCAAAGAGTATATTTTTAGATGAAAGTAATGCTGACAGCAGAAAAAACAGCCGTATCATGAAAGATAAATTTTACAATTTTGAGGCGGCAGATAAAGCCGATATGGAAGAAAGCACGGTGACAATGCTTGTAAACGGTGAAAAACGATATTTTACAGTAGAGCTTATTAATCTGACGGACGGCGAATTCAATGTGGGGCTGCTGGTTAAAATGATAGATAAGACGAATGAGATAAAGGCGTTTGAGGAGGACAAATTAAGGGCTGCGTATGATTCCCTGACCGGTATATATAACAGGGAAAGCTTTTTTAAGGAAGCTTCCAAGTCGCTTGAGAAAGACCCTGACACGCCGAGATACATGATTGCTTCGGATATAAAAGATTTTAAGATGATTAACGAGATATTCGGTGAGAAGACCGGGGACGAGATTCTAAAAAAACAGGCGATGCTTATTAAAAAATATTCGCATAAGGCGAATGTATACGGCAGAATATCCAGTAACGGTTTTGCAATTTTTATGCCGTGCAAATATTATAATGAGGATAAGATACTCAAGATAATAAAATCAATGCAGTCGATTATCAGTGACGGAATATATAAGATGCACGTTTATATAGGGGTATATAAGGCCACAGATATGACCGAGAGCGTCGAGATCATGTACGATAAGGCGCGCATGACGATAGAGGCCGTAAAAGGCGATTATCAGCGCGTATTTATGCATTATGACGACAGAATGATGAAACAGATGGTATATGAAAATAATATCTTAAGCGAGTTTGGCGCCGCTATGAATGAAGGCCTGTTTGAGCTCTATCTCCAGCCGCAGGTTGACCGTGATAAAAATATTGTCGGCGCGGAAGCGTTTACATGCTGGGCGCATCCGGTAAGGGGCGTTATAATGCCTGATAAGTTTTACCCGGTTCTTGAGAAAACGGGACACGCCCATTTACTTGATGCGCAGATGTGGAAAATGGCGATAAAACATCTTGGGAAATGGAAAGACATGGGTGCGGAGGATATGTATCTTGCGGTGAAAATATCGTCCAAGGACTTTTATTATCTTAATATATATGACGTACTGACAGGGTGTGTGGAAGAATATGGCGTTAATCCGCATAACCTTAAACTTGAGATTACCGAGACCGCGCTTATGAGCAACCTGGCTAAGTTTCTGGAATTGTCCCTACGGCTTAAAAAGTACGGTTTTGAGATAGAGATAGATAATTTCGGACAGGGATATTCGTCGCTTAATATGTTAAAAGATATAAGCGCCGACTATCTCAAGCTTGACGCGGCGATTGCCGATTCATGTTTGGCTGACAATCCGGACAGCCGCAGCAAGATTATATTTGACACAATCATTGAGATGGCCGGTAAGCTTGGAATTCATATAGTTATTGACGGTGTCTGCGATGAAATACAGGACGAATACTTTAAAAAAGCCGGCTGCGGATATTTTCAGGGTGACTATTATTATGAGATGCTTCCGGCATGGCAATTTGATGAGAAGTATATCCGCGGAAACCGGGTCTGAAAATTTATACTTAATTTGAACACAATTATGTGGTATTATTTATAATATTAAAATCCAGGACGGTGCTGTTTAGGGTTCGGACCATAAGCGCGAAGCCTGGGTTAATAAATAAATTTATAGGAGGACATAATATGTCTGGAAATAACGCAAGCAAAAAGAAAAGTATGTACAAAAAAACACGCGCTATTATTATATCCGCTACTGCAGGGGCGGCTGTTCTATCGCTTTGCGCCTGTGGAAAATATAAAGGGGGAAAGGACGTTACGGTCGGTGCGGCGTACAATTATGAGGAAGGCGGATATATAACGCTTGGCGATTATAAAGGTCTGGATATTAATGTGGAGGTCACTGACGATGACGTCGCGGCGGAAGTTGAAACGATTCTTGAGACGGAGGAAACATATGAGCAGAAACTAGGCCAGCCGGTTGATGGAGACAGCGTAAACATTGATTATACGGCTTATGTTGACGGACAGGCTATAGAGGACTATTCCGACAAGGATGATATACTGACTGTGGGGGAAGAAGATTACTACGCCGAGTTTGACAGCGCGCTTCTTTTAATGACCACAGGTGAGACTAAGAATGTTGACATAAGTTTTCCTGCGGATTACGACGATGAACTTGTGGCCGGAAAGACTGTTAATTTTGAGTTGAAGCTCAATTATATTTGCGGCAACGCGTTGCCTGCCCAGCTTACGGATGAATTTGTAACGAGTTATTCCGAAGGGGAGTGTACGTCTGCAGCCGAATTCAATGAATATATTAGAAATAGCCTTTATCAGGATAATGTTGACGGGATTGCGGAAACGGCGTGGCAGACGGCCATTGAGAATGTAGCTGTTAAAGATTATCACAGGGGAGAGGTTGAGACGGCCTTTGAGGAGGAAAAAAATAATTATAAAAATATAAGTGAGGTTATCGGAACAACATATGACGATATCCTGGAACAGTTTGACATGACCGAGGATGACGTCGAGGAAATTGCAGAGGAGGTTGCTCTTGAGAGAATGACCGCGAAGACTATCGCCGCAAAAGAAAATCTGGTTATGGACGACGAATCTTACAGAAACCTGTTGACTGAGTTCATGCAGGATGATGACACGGATTTGTCTTCGATGTCTTTTGAAGAGATAGAAGAAAGTTACCGGGAAACCTATTCGGGCGAGCCGAAGGAAGGGATGTTCGTTGAATACGTTAAAAAGTATGTTTCGGACAATGCTAATGTCACAGGCATGAAATAATATGGGAGTGTATTATGAGTGTGGATGAAAAGTTAAATGCTGACATGGTAATAGAGGGTTTGCATTTTTATGATGTTTATGAATATGAACTGGCAAAGAAAGAACTGGATGCAATCCGGATAATGGAACGCAAGTATCCGCTCGGGAACGCTAGGATTGCCCTGTCTGTTTATAACAATGCCGTTAACAAAAAGTATTTCAAGACCGTGGTCGGATATACGTTTCTGAAGAAGCTTAGGGAAACAATTGTCTCATGCGGTCTTGTGAGCGATGAAATGCTGAATCCGATACCTGTTTTGGGAGCGGAGGATAAGGACGCTTCTTCCGGAGATAAACAGCCGGGGGGCGCTTCTTCTGGGCAGGATAAGTACAGGCTTCTTTATAACGGAGAGAAGAGGAAGAAGACGGTTATGGCGGTAATTATAGCCGCCCTTACCGTCGTTATAATTGCAATGTTTTTCATGTCTACAAAGTCGGGATATTCATTTGCGACTTATTTTACGGACTATGAAAATAATATACGCAACAAGGTTATAGATGATTACGAGGAATGGGAAAAAGAGCTCGAGGCAAGGGAGGAAGCCCTTGGAGGCAAGGCGGACCCTGAGTAGCCGGCAGACGTGTAATAGGAGGCCCGCGGTATGGGCAGGGAACGATAGTAAAGAACATAATAACAGAACGGAGGCCGCATTATGGATGATATGAAGATTCTTGTCGTTGATGATGAACAGAGGATGAGGAAACTTGTCAAAGATTTTCTTGCCAAAGACGGTTTCAATGTTGTGGAGGCGGCTGACGGAGAAGCGGCGATTGACATTTTTTTTGCCGACAAAAATATTGAGCTGATTATTTTGGACGTCATGATGCCGAAGATGGACGGATGGGAAGTATGCAGGGAGATTCGGAAATATTCGAAGGTGCCTATTATAATGCTTACCGCGAAATCAAGTGAGAAAGACGAACTTCTCGGGTTCGAACTTGGCGTGGACGAATATATTTCAAAACCGTTCAGTCCAAAGATTCTGGTCGCGAGGGTTCAGGCGATTTTAAGGCGTACCGGCGCAAACGACGGGGAAGTAATAGAGATTGGCGGTATCAGGCTTGACAAGTCGGCCCACGAAGTTTATGTCGACGAAAATAAGCTTGAGCTTAGCTACAAAGAGTTTGAGCTTTTGTCTTATTTTGTTGAAAATAAAGGGATTGCCCTCTCCAGGGAAAAGATTCTCAATAATGTGTGGAATTATGACTATTACGGCGACGCCAGAACGATAGATACCCACGTGAAGAAGCTTAGAAACAAGATGGGTGAGAAGGGCAACTGCATAAAAACCATATGGGGGATGGGCTATAAATTTGAGGTATAGCGCGCAAAGCCAAAAATGTTCATGCCGGATATAAGAGGTGATTATAGTGAAAAATTCAATAAGAACCAGGCTCATCCTCATATTGACAATATTTCTTGTCGTATTTGTGCTACTCAATATAGTTATGAATGTCTCTTTTCTTGAAAACTATTATTCATTTGAAAAAGAAAAAGTACTTGGCAATATTTATGAACAGGTGTATAAAATATGCCGTGCGGACTCCGAGAGCGAGGATTATTTTACTAAAGAGGATGTTTATTACAGGCTTGACGCTCTTGCCGCTAATAACGGTCTCAATCTATATGTGTTTTCCACGGAAAGCGACGGAATATTTAACTATTATAATTTCAAATTTCCAAATGTTGAATCTGACACGAATTCATATAAAATAATCAATGAACAGCTTAACAATTATGTAAACGATTACTATGGTTTCTCTGCGCTTATGGATAATTATAAGCTTATAAAAAGCAATGACAGATATAGCATATACAAGGTATATGATGACAGGATTCAGTCGAATTACCTGGAACTTTTCGGACGTGCGGACAAAAATACGTTTATTTTTCTTAGGGCAAACTACCAAAACGTGAAGGACAGCGTATATATAGCGAATCGATTTATTACATTTATCGGTGTGATTGCTGTAATTGTGGGCGCGGTTGCAATGTTCTATATTGGCAGGAATTTTACAAAGCCGGTTCTCTTGCTTGCGGGCATTGCCGATAAGATGGCAAACCTTGATTTTGACGCCAAGTATGATGAGGACAGGGACGATGAGATTGGCAGGCTTGGCAATAGTATGAATGTAATGTCAAACAAGCTTCAGGCGGCCATAACGGAGCTGAAGATTGCCAACAACGAGCTGCAGAGGGATATTGAAAAAAAAGAGCAGATTGATATTATGAGGCAGGAATTCCTGTCTAATGTATCACATGAGTTAAAAACGCCCATTGCGTTAATACAGGGGTATGCGGAGGGACTGGCGGACGATGTAAGCGATAATCCGGAGGACAGAAAGTTTTATTGTGATGTTATCATAGATGAATCGCACAAGATGAACAGAATGGTAAAACGTCTTCTCAATCTCAACCAGCTTGAATTTGGAAGCGAAAAGCCGGACTTAAAGAGATTTAATATTGTCGAGGTAATAAAATCCGTTGTTTCGGCGTCGGATATAATGTTTAAACAGAATGATATAACGCTTGACATGTACGAGCCGTCGCCCGTATACGTATGGGCGGACGAGTATCTTGTCGAGGAAGTTCTCACCAATTATATAAGTAACGCACTCAATCATGTAAACGAACATGGCAGAATCAGCGTATTTACAAAAAAGTACGGTGATGTTGTTAGAATTAGCGTACACAATACCGGAGAAAATATTCCCGACGAAGATATAGACAGGATATGGGAAAAATTCTATAAGGTGGATAAAGCCAGAACAAGGGAATATGGCGGCAACGGGATTGGCCTCTCAATTGTGAAAGCTATAATGAAGGGCTTAAACAGTGAATGCGGGGTCATCAATGACAAAAACGGCGTTGAGTTCTGGTTTGAGCTTGACATAAGTGTTGATTAATGATTTATTCCCGCGCACGCAACGGCCCTAAGCGTCCAGTGGACGCTTGTTCAGCACCGGAACGGAGTGTAGATCCAAACGTATGCTTGCAATTATATGCACCAATATCTGTAAATTTCCCCGCGTGAAGACAGACTGTAGTCTAAAGTCTGTGTAAAATGTTAATTTTAAGCAATTGCCCTATTTTGAAAATAATAATCCTTGAATAATATCAAATAGTGTGATAATATAAAATAAATATAAAATCAGGAGGATGGAAGTGGATACCTTTAAGAGAAATATTGCGGTGATGGGAATTATAACGGCAGTCCTGTGCCTTACCGGATGCGCGTCAGTAGTGTCGCTTAACGAGGATGAGAACAGGGTAGTAGCCAGATACATTGCCGACAAACTTTTGCAGAATGACATTAATTATAAAAAGACCGAATTAGTATATATAGAGCCGACCGCCGCGCCGGAAGAAGAAACATCGGAAACGGCGGCACCGGTTACAGACGCTCCGCAGGAAACGGCGGCGCCGCCGGTTACGGATGATTCACAGACACCGGGCGAACCGCTTGATGATGCTGAAAGTTTTCAGAGCTGGGATGAGTTCTTTACGACCGATGAATGGAGCATCACATATTCGTCATATGATACATATAAGTCGTACCCGAAGAAAGCTGACGTGTATTCTATTAATGCGTCCGATGGCAATCAGCTTCTTGTCTTGTTTTTTGATGTGAAGAATCTTACGGATAAAAAGATAAAGGTTGATTTATCCGATTCTAAACTCAATTATAAACTGTATATTGGTGAAAACGTATACGAACCCCAGATTGCGGTTCTTGGCAATGGGGGGCTTATGTACTTGAGAACAGGCATTCCGGCCGGAAAAACCGAAAAGGCCGAGCTTATTTTTGAAATTCCCGAGGGAACAAGTTTTACGGATATGAGGCTAGATGTTAGTAAATAAAGTGTGGAGGGATAACGTATGGAGACAAATATTTTGCTTGAAAGCGGAACCAATGAACTTGAATTGCTTGAGTTTATTGTAAATGGATATCATTATGGTATTAACGTTGCGAAAATCAGCGAACTCATTCCCTATAAGACGCCAACGCCGGTACCCAACAGCCATGAGTGTATAGAAGGAATATTTATGCCGCGTGATTTTATAATTAGTGTAATTAATCTTGCAAAATGCCTCGGATATCCGACGTCTAAGAATCCGCAGTCAGATATGTATATAGTGACTAATTTTAATAAATTACATACGGCTTTTCATGTTGATAAGGTGCTTGGGATACATAGGATATTCTGGTCGGACATATCAAAGCCTGACAGCACGATAAGCGCGGCCGGCAACGCGTCGGCAACCGGAATAGTCAGAATTGACGACGAGTTGATAATAATACTTGATTTTGAAAAGATTGTATCTGAAATCAATCCGGAAACAGGCGTTAAGATGTCCGATATTGAGAAATTAGGAGTCAGGAAGAGAAACGATATGCCTATACTCATTGCAGAGGATTCGCCGTTACTCAGTAAGATGATACGAAGCTGTCTTGAAAAGGCTGGGTATAGTAACGTAATTCCTACGGACAATGGGCAGGAAGCATGGGATATGCTCAACAAGTACTATGAGGAGGGAGATCTTGACAAAAAGGTGTCGTGCCTGATAACAGATATAGAGATGCCAAAGATGGATGGACACAGGCTTACGAAGCTTGTCAAGGAAAGCAAAGAATTCAAACATATTCCGGTAGTGATCTTTTCATCGCTTGTAAGTCCCGAGATGAAGAGAAAGGGAGAAGCGTTAGGGGCGGACGCACAGCTTTCCAAACCTGAAATAGGATTGCTTGTAGGCGAGATTGATAAATTAATTTTAAAATAAACTTATATGACGATATACATTATTTCTGAATCGTTATAATTCCAACAGTTATATTATAGAAAGTGTGGATGTAAGCAGTATGGCAGATGAAACAGGTAGAGAAGATATAGAAGGAATATCAATTGATGAGTTCATGAGCGCATCTAACGATTTGACGGCAGATAATGCGGGTGAATTGGAGGATGTGTCTATTGATGGGGCAATTGATGATATTTTTAATATAGAAGATATTGACCTTGACGATATTTCGCTCTCCGACCTTATGGTTGATGACCTTGACGATGACAACGATGAAGGCGGGGCTGTTAATGTTGATGAAGTTACGACAGGGGAATCTGATGGTATGGAAGATGATTCTGTTGTAACGGGTGATACTATACTTCCTGACGGGGAGCCGGTAAGTGAGTCGTTTACAGAAACAGAACAGGAAACAAAGCAATCCGGCATACCGGATGATGATCCGCTCCTTACGGAAATGGAAGAAGCGGATGACAGTGTGGCGGATATTGCAGACGACATGCTTTCAGATAGTGATTTGTCTGAAGAAGTCTTGAGCGGGGTTGATGATATTGACGACGCCGGTTACGATTTGGGAGAAGATATTTCGGAAGAAGATATTGACTTGATGCAGCTTCTTTCCGGCGGAGATGATGACGATGATTTTGAGCTTCTTGATGATGAAGAGCCATCGCAGCAGGAGAATAGCGATAGTCAAAGCGGAAAATCCGGCGGGAGCGTTTCAGATGAGGCGGCAGCGGCAGCAGTAGAAACGAAACCTAAAAAGGGCAATGTTTTTGCCGACCCGTTATCCGTACTTTCAGACGATGCCGACGATAACGACGTTTCCGTTGGCGACGTTGAAAAGATTCTTGTCAATGCAAAGGAAAAAAGCAGGAAAAAGAAGAAAAAGAAAGGTAAAGGCATAGGCAAGATTTTCTCTAATATTGTAGATGAAAAAGAACTTGAAAAAGTTGAAAAGGAGAAAAGGGACGCCGAGCTTGCCGAAAAGAAAAAAGCGGATGATGCTGAGAAAAAGCAGAAGCTTGCTGAGGAGAAGGCTGGCAAGAAAGAAGAGAAAAAGCTTGCAAAGGAGCAGTTAAAGGAAAGTAAGAAACAGGAAAAAGAGGCAAAGAAACGCGCCAAAAAAGAGGCGAAAGAACTTCGTAAATTAGAGGAGGAGACCGAGGTTGAGGGAAGAATTAATAAGGTTGGAGCCGCGGTTGTTTTTGCTGTAATTGGATGTATCGCCCTGTTTGTATTTTTTGGTACGAAGATTTTCTCTTATAATACAAGTATTAGCAACGCTACATCGTATTTTGAAAGCGGGCGTTATGAAGAATCGTATAACGAACTTGTAGGAATAGAACTCAAAGAAGAAGATAAGGTCTTATATAACAAGGTTGTAACAATCATGTATGTGTATAAGCAGTTAGACGCTTACGACGCATATTATAAGGCGGGTAAGTATCCACAGGCGCTTGATTCGCTCCTGAAGGGAATAAGGGATTATGAAAAATATATGCCTGATGCATTAGAGTTTGATATAACGGATAATTTTGATTCTATAAAGAACCAGATTGTAGGAGAGCTGTCGGCAGAGTATGGGATTACGGAAGACATGGCCAGAGAAATTAACAGCATTAATGACAGCGCCGAATACAGTGCGAGGGTTTATGAATTATCCCAGAATCTCGCAAGTAACTATTATTAGGAAGCAGGATAATATACATGATAACAATTATTGATTATGACGCGGGGAATCTTAAAAGCGTAGAAAAAGCATTGATTTACATAGGCGAAAAACCTGTTGTAACGAGTGACGCCAGTGAGATTCTTGCGTCTGACAAGATAATCCTTCCGGGTGTGGGAGCTTTTGGCGACGCAATGAACAAGCTTGTCGATAGAGGTCTTGACAATATTATAAAAAAGGCTGTTGATAAGGGAATACCATTGTTAGGAATATGTCTTGGGATGCAGCTTTTATTTGACGGGAGCGACGAGACGAAAGGCGGCGTCGGGGGTCTTTCCATATTACCCGGCAGAATTAATCGTATTCCGGATGACGGTATTCACAAGATACCTCATATGGGTTGGAATTCACTTGATTTTGCGAAAGAAACAAGATTGTTTAGAGGAATAAACGCGGGTTCTTATGTGTACTTTGTACATTCATATTATCTTGAGGCTGACAATGCGAATGATGTTGCCGCAACGACGGAGTATATAACGCATATTCATGCGGCAGTGGAGAGAGAAAACGTGTTTGGCTGTCAGTTCCACCCGGAAAAGAGCGGGGAAATCGGACTTAATATTTTAAGGAATTTTGCGGCGTTGTGATAATGCTTATTCTATAGTGAGGGAGAATTTGTATGTATACTAAGAGAATAATACCATGTCTTGACGTCCACAACGGCAGGGTAGTCAAGGGAGTTAATTTTGTAGACCTCCGGGATGCGGGAGACCCCGTCGAGATTGGAGCGGCATACGGAGAAGCGGGCGCCGACGAGCTTGTGTTTCTAGATATTACGGCGTCGTCTGACGCTAGGAACATAAAGCTTGACATGGTAAGACGCGTGGCTGAGACGGTATTCATTCCGTTCACTGTAGGCGGAGGAATACGCACTGTTGATGATTTTAAATTAATTCTCAGGGAGGGAGCTGACAAGATTGCCGTAAATACAGCGGCAATTCTCAATCCTACTCTGATATCCGAGGCTGCCGATAAGTTTGGAAGCCAGTGTGTTGTCGTTGCGATTGACGCTAAGAGACGCGCTGACGGCTCGGGTTGGAATATATATAAAAACGGCGGCAGGGTCGATATGGGAATAGATGCTATTGAGTGGGCAATGAAAGCGTGTCGCCTTGGGGCAGGAGAGATTCTTCTTACAAGTATGGACTGCGACGGAACCAAGGACGGATATGACATTGAGCTTACACGAACCGTATCGGAGAATGTCTCGGTTCCGGTAATAGCCTCAGGTGGAGCCGGTACGAAAGAGCATTTTTATGAGGCGCTTACGGACGGAAAAGCCGACGCCGTGCTTGCAGCATCCCTTTTCCACTATAAGGAGCTTGCGATACTGGATTTGAAAAAATATCTTTCAGATAAAGGAATCAGTGTCAGAATGTAACATACGGCAGAGCTTATGCAAAATTATATGGAGGAAGCGTATGGGAGCTATTACAAATGACTGGCTTGAAGTGTTGAACGAGCAGTTTTCAAAAGAATATTATAGAAAATTGTATAACTTTGTTAAGGATGAATATTCTAAGTGCGTTATATATCCATCCGCAAACGATATTTTTAATGCGTTTCATTTTACACCGCTTAGCGAGGTTAAGGTTGTAATACTCGGACAAGACCCATACCATGGGCCGGGCCAGGCTCACGGATTATGTTTTTCGGTAAAAAAAGATATTGACATTCCGCCGTCTCTTGTTAATATATATAAAGAGCTTAACAGTGATATTGGATGCTATGTTCCCAATAACGGATATCTTGAAAAGTGGGCGAGACAGGGAGTTTTACTTCTGAACACCGTTCTTACGGTGAGGGCGGGAGCAGCGAATTCGCACAGGGGTATCGGCTGGGAGACATTTACCGACGCGGTAATACAGGCTGTCAATAACGAGGACAGGCCTATCGTGTATATGCTTTGGGGAAGACCTGCGAGGATGAAAAAGGATATGCTTAACAATCCAAAGCACCTCATACTGGAGGCGGCCCATCCGAGTCCGTTGTCTGCACATAAAGGTTTTTTTGGAACGAGGCATTTTAGTCAGGCCAACCGGTTCCTTGCCGAGAACGGCGTGAAAGAAATCGACTGGCAGATTGAAAATATATAACAGTAAAAGGTTACGGCAAATATTATACTTACGGTTAATTCATTTTGCACCGGATACTGTAACAGCCGCAGCCGTAAAGCGGCAAAATTCCATATGCGGCTGCGCGAAACACATTATATTGGGCGGTCAGTTTTTCGACCGTTGGTATAACTAAAATAATTGGAGGACGTATCATGTACGAAAACGAGATTAAGGCGGCACAGGAGAAATTCGGGGAGCTTGTAAGAAAACAGCTTGCCCGTGTTGAAGAGATGAAAGCACAGGGTGATTTTGTTGATTATAAATCGCTTGATAAGATTGTAATAGGCGTATGCGGCGGAGACGGAATTGGGCCTGCAATTACCGCGCAGGCACAGAGGGTTCTCGAGTATCTGTTGTCTGACGACGTTAAGAGCGGGAAAATTGAGTTCAGGGTTATTGACGGTCTGACTATTGAGAGAAGGGCGGCGGAGATGGCCGCAATTCCTGAAGAAGTTTTAAAGGAACTCAAAGAGTGCGACGTTATTCTTAAGGGACCTACGACTACACCAAGAAAGGGCGACGAGTGGCCGAATGTGGAATCAGCAAATGTGGCGATGAGAAAGGCGCTTGATTTGTTTGCCAATGTAAGGCCGGTAAGGATACCGGAACTTGGCATTGACTGGACGTTTTACCGCGAGAACACCGAGGGCGGATATGCGGCCGGAAAAGAGGGAGTAACGGTAACTGACGATTTGGGCATCGACTTTACGGTTGCGACTGCGCAAGGGTGTGAGAGAATTATCCGCGCGGCGTTCGAATTTGCCAAGGCAAACAATAAGAAGCGTGTTACAGCCGTTACAAAGGCTAATATTATTAAGACGACAGACGGAAAATTCCTTGATACATTTTATGCTATTGCAAAGGATTATCCTGATATTCAGGCCGACGACTGGTATATTGATATTATGACGGCAAAGCTTCTCGACGACAAGAGGCGCAGGGACTTTGAGGTTGTCGTGCTTCCAAATCTGTACGGCGACATTATTACCGACGAGGCTGCGGAGCTTCAGGGCGGCGTAGGAACTGCCGGAAGCGCCAACATAGGTAAGAAATATGCCATGTTCGAGGCAATTCACGGTTCGGCGCCACGTATGGTCAAGGAGGGCCGCGACATATATGCAGACCCTTGCAGCGTTATAAGGGCGGGCGCAATGCTTCTCAACCATATAGGCTACATTGAGGAGTCGAATAAGCTTTACAAAGCGCTTGACATATGTACTATAACAGAGAAGAAGCTTGTTATGACCGGAAGAGACACGGGTGCGACCGGGGAGCAGTTTGCGGACTACATTATGGATACAATTTCGAATATGTAATGTTATAGTTTATAATGTACATGATATTATTTGGATATAAGAAAGTAAGAAAGTGCATTTACATATATTGGTATAAAATGTAAATGTGTTGTGATATATTTAAATATTGATGTATATGATTATTTAAATATATAATAAATTATATTGCAAAACATATATTATGATATTATGCAATACTTATGAGTAAGGGTAGTTTGATAACTGGGCTGTATGCGATATGGCATAGGTCCAGTTATTTAAATTGTAATATGGTTCATTAATCAAACTTTGCAGTCTAGTATGTTGTACCGTTTATTTTCAGCTAATTAATACAATACATGCGGAGTCTGAGTTAATAATATAATAAAGAAAATGGTGGTATAAATAAGTATGGATAATTTTGATGTGTTACAATATGAGGATTCAGGACTGGACGAGAGAATATTAAAGGCCGTTTCAGAGATGGGGTTTGAAAATATGACTCCTATTCAGGCTCAGGCCATACCTGTGTTTATGGATGGAAAGGACATTATCGGACAGGCACAGACCGGAACGGGTAAAACTGCTGCATTCGGAATACCGGTTCTTCAGATGGTTGACGCAAGTGTGAAGTCGTTGCAGGCTTTGATATTATGTCCTACGAGAGAGCTTGCAATACAGGCGGCGGAGGAGATTCGTAAGTTTGGAAAGTATATGGAGGGAATTAAGGTTCTCCCTATATATGGTGGACAGGATATTAACAAACAGATACGCTCCCTCAAGGGGGGCGTGCAGATTGTTGTCGGTACGCCTGGAAGGGTTATGGACCATATGAGACGACATACGCTTAAGCTTTCAAACCTTAAAATAATTGTGCTTGACGAAGCCGATGAGATGCTTAATATGGGATTCAGGGAAGATATTGAGACGATTCTAAAGGACATACCGAGCGAGCATCAGACAGGCTTGTTTTCCGCTACAATGCCGAAGCCGATTCTGGATATTACGGCTACTTATCAGAAACCGGACGCTGTTTTAATAAAGGTTGCCGCAAAGGAGCTTACGGTCCCCCTTATACACCAGTACTATTATGAAGTTAAGCTTAAAAACAAGGTGGAAGTTGTGTCCAGGCTTCTTGATTATTATAATCCGAAGCGCTCACTCATTTTCTGCAATACAAAGAGAGGCGTAGATGAACTTGCCGAGGTGTTAAAGGGCAGGGGATATTTTGCAGAAGGATTTCATGGCGATATGTCGCAGGCACAGCGCGACAAAATAATGAATGGATTCAGAAAAGGATTTGTCGAGATACTTATTGCGACCGACGTTGCGGCAAGGGGAATAGATGTGGACGACGTCGAGGCCGTAATTAATTATGATATACCGCAGGATATTGAGTATTATGTGCACAGAATCGGACGTACCGGAAGGGCAGGAAAAAAAGGAAGGTCATTTACCCTTGTTGTTGGAAGGGAAATATACAAAATCCGAGATATAGAACGCGTTTGTAAAACAAAAATTAAGCCTAGGACCGTTCCGTCAGCAACGGATATTAACAGTGCAAAGGCGGATAAGGTGATGGGGCAGGCAGTGGACCTCATTCAGGAAGAAAATCTGTACTCCATGATTAAGCTTGTTGAGAATAAGCTTGACGAGGAAGACTTTAATGCGATTGAACTTGCCGCCGCGCTTTTAAAGATTCAGCTTGGCGAGGAAGTAGAGGAAATGGAGCTTGACTTTAGCTGGTTTGACAGTGATGAGTACAAAGCCAGAAAGAGGCGGGGCCCGCGCGACGGGGATTCCAGAAGCGGAAGAGATCGTGGTGACAGGCGAGGCGGCAGACGCAGGGACAGACATGGTGACGGAGATTTCTACAGACGAGGAGACAGAGAACAGGGCAGACGTAGTGATGGAGACGTAGACAGGCGTAATGACAGAGGCGCTAGAAAGAATGACAGACGCAGGAGCCAGGACGTTGAAAAACGTACCAGTCGTGATGCAAACAAGCGTACCGGCCGTGACAGCTTTGACAAATCCGGTTCTGACAGAAGACGCGGTCTGATAAGAAAGCATTCAGACCAGGGAGATTCGGCCGGAGAAAGCAGAAAAAGGAGCGGCAAGAGAAGTCGACGTGACAGGGATGCCTTTGGCAACTGGTAAGTAAACAAATTAAAATATTGAAAGATAATGATACTAAATATAATTAAAATCACTATAGTTAAATAATTATGTATAAAAGGGGCTGCCGGAAAATGCAGTGAATGCACAATATTGTGTTGAAAGCACAGAATATATCTGTTTCACATTGTGAGAATGTTTTTGCGACAGCCCCATATTAGGCGGCATAGCCAGACCGCGTCAGGTCAGTATCTGTCATAATTTTACTAATATATGCCTCAAATGGCCTGGCCGGATTACACTTCAAATTTCTTGTCTATCATATTTAGGTTATCAATTTTTTTGTATTGTTGCTTTTTGACCGCTTCTTCCTGCATTTTAACTAATTTCTCGTCCCATAAAACCGTATCGTCATTGTTGTCATCATCATTTCCGATATTAATCCTATAGTCTTCTTCAAGCGACTGTATATATTTTTGAATCGGCAGCTGTTTTTGCAAGACAATTTTTTGATAATTCCAATACTCGTCCTCGGAATCAAACTGAGCTATCACTTTTTCGATATCAAAAGAATTACCCGACTGTGCCGCCATTGTTTTGAACTCGGACGTATAATCGTCAATTTCTTTTTCGGTAACGTCAAAACCATTGTCTACAGCCTCGACGTACATGGCATTATATTGTTCAACATATTTTACAGCTGCTTTTTCCGCTTTATTATCACTCTGACCCTGCAGTATATAAAAGGCCTTGGCAATTTTTAATTCCTGATTGGTAATCAGCACGTCAGTTCCAGCCTCAAATATATCATCGCCGGATATAATAGTTTTTGAACTTAATCCAACCGAAGATATTTTGTAATTGCAGCCGTCTTGTTTGTTTGTATTATCTGCTTTTTCTTTGGAATCATCGCTTAAAACCCTGCCCCATTCGGACATAAAATCATTTTTCCCAACTATCTTTTTGACGGGAAAGTATGCGACGATTATTACGGCGAATACAGATAAGACAATAATACCTATTCTTTTTTTCATGACAAACACCTCTTTCCAGAGTGACGTATCAGCCAATTTCGACTAGGGTGTATCTGAAAATTGCTTTCAGATACACCTTAGATGATGCATATGGAATTTCATAAAAATCATTTGGCGAAACGTGGTGTGCGTGTATTTGGGTATCTCTATATTTATATATAAGTATTATAGTTTATGTAAAAAACAATGTCAATGAAGCGGAAAAATTCAATATGGTATATAATTACATATGATACGATGTATTGTTCTAAGAAATGTAAATAAAAGGTTAAGAAACAAAAGACGCAAAAATATAGTAATGTTAGATTTTCTATTGTAATTTTCTCTTATAAATGAATACCGCCGGCAAAGCCGGCGGGTACTAGAGCGTGTTTGAAAATATATTTTATAGTTATTTTGATTTACTGCAATACTTTATGCGGCAGGTGCAGGCGGTTCGGTAATAACCGGAATCTGCTGCGTGTCAGCTGTCGTCCTAGATTTTTTGGCAGAATCGTTTGCTGCCTCCGATGTTCCCGGTTTGTCCTCCAAGTATATTTGAGCTTTGGAGTCCTGAGGTGTCTGGACATTTTGAGGAGCCTGTGTATCCTGAGGCGTCTGGACATCCTGAGGCGTCTGCGTATCCTGAGGCGTCTGGACGTCCTGAGGAGCCTGAACATCCGGAGATGTCTGAATATTCTGCGGTGTTTCAGGCGCTTTATCCGGCGTAATTTCAGGAGCCGGGGTGTTGGTCGGTACAGGTGAAGGCGAAACTATAGGAGTGGACGTAGGCGTTGGTACAGGAGTCGGAGTTGAATTCGTATAGGATACCTTTGAAGGGTCATATTTGTAGGTAAGCGTCTCCGTGCTGTTAGCCTTTTCGTCACCGCCGACATAATATATAATTGACGGCTTATTAACATCAATAAGAATATTGTTAAGCATGTCTGATATATTTTTTCCTGTCACTTCCTTAGAGTCGAGTATCGTATGAGTCATTGGATATACCCTGTCTCCAAGGGAAGATGACGAGCTGTCCGTTGAGTTGAGTACAATTGGCCTGTTCGCAGTGTCAAATATGTTTCCAGTTATGGTAGGATTGACCGCTCCGCTCATGCATATGGCCGCAACTGTTCCCGATTTGATATTCTTAAATGTATTTCCCTTGATTACACAGTTTTTCCAGTTGATTCCCCGAATCGCATATCCCATTGTGTTAGTTATCGTGTTGTTCAAAATATTCAGGTTGGTGTGGTATACCTGCGTCATATTGTCTACCAGTGATACTGAATATTTGTGTGAACCGATTGCACGCAGCACTCCGTCAAATGAGTTGTTCTGTATAGTTACGTTGTTGATTGGAGTTCTGTCATGCTTAACCCATCCAAGATTGAGTCCTCCGGTATTGAAGTCAGGCGTGTCAATGTTTATGGCTTCCTTGTGGTCGTCTTTTGTGCTTGTAGATTTGCTTCCGACAAATGTACAGTTTTCCACAAGAACATTTTGTGATGAGTTAATTTCCATAAAGTGGTGTCCGAGATAGTTCCTGAAATTAATATTTCTTACTACCACATTATTGTTATGGGCCATTATGATTGCCGTTGCTCCGTAGTAGAACAGCATATCCATAATTACGTTGCCCTCTCCGATAAATTCAACGTCGTGTGAGCCGTCGTATCCCGGAACTATTTCTTTTCCGGTTGCAAGAGACGGGTGGACAAGCTGGAATACCGATTGTGACGGAACAAGTATATTATCCGGGAAGCCCGTGTATGTTCCTTTATTAATAACCGCGCCGTCCTTAAATACTATTTTTGTATTTGATGGAACATAAAGGGAGTTTGTAATTGAATAAGTTCCCGCATTTACAGTCAGTGTTCCGCCTCCTACCCTTTCAAGCTGTTCAAGGTAAGATTTGAATACATAATAGTCGTTAGTATACTGGTTGTACCATGTGTTATCGGTATAATATTCACGGTACGGCCTCTGGCCTGCAGTAATGGTATATTCTTTTGTTGCATAATCAATAAAATATCCCATTCTTGTAACACTGTTGTTAGCAAGAGTTTTTTGATCAGGGATATAGTATAACGCAGCGTTTGTTACGGTGTTATTAAGTATGGAAGTCCTTGTATTGTCGTCTATCGTATTAAATGTTGTAGGATAGGACTTACCTGCCCCCGTATTGACTGCTGGTGCAAATTTAATAGGAATTGATACATTGTCAAAATTATTGCCGACGATGGATGGGGTTTTAACTCCGCTGGCAAGTATGCATGCAAGTGTATTGTCGCCGTTGGTAATATTATAAAATGTATTTTTCTCTATATAAGGCGTTGACCAGTTAAGAATTCTAATGGCGCTGTCATTAAGGGTGGTAAACTTATTATTGTTAATCTTAATGCCGGTGTGTAATACATTTTCCGTGTATTTTGTGCTTCCGATTGCAGAGTTAAGCATATAGAACTTGTTGTCTGATATAGTTATTTTCTTGTTCGGTTTCTTGTCAGCCTTGCTCCATGAGTATGCGAATGCCTTCGTCTTGCTGTCCGGAACTTCAAGCCTTATTGCATATTTATCGGAATCATTTTTGACTGCTTTTGCGCCCTGGAATGTGTTGTTTGTAACGGAAACGGAACTTGAGGCTGCGATACTAATAAATGAGCCTCCGTTCATATTTTTAAATTTTATGCCGGTTATGGACACTTTTTTGTTGTGTCCTGCGACAATAGCTGTGCTGCCTTGTACGCTTGACAAATTAATGGTAGAGTTTTTACTTCCCTTGATGGTTACGTTTGCCGAACCCTTATATTTTTTGACTGTTTTTTTGCCGGACGCGGCTACCGAAGGGGGAACAAGTTCAAACACCGATTTGCCCGCGGCAAGCTTTTTGCTTCCGGTTTTAGAAGTCTTTTTAATTGTTACGCCCTTTTTCAGGTTGATGGTAACATTTGACGGTACATATAACGTACATGGAATCTTATATGTACCTTTTTTGAGGGTCAGCGTACCGCCGCCTTTTGACTCAAGTTTTTCAAGATATGACTTAAGCATATAGTAATGTTTTGTCTTTGCGTTATAAGTCGGCAGTTTTTTGTATGACTTATTGCACGGAGATGTTGACGTTTTGACTGTATATTTTCCCTTGGCATAGGATGTTTCAGTCTGTATTGCAAGGCCGCACAGCATCACAAGCGCGCATATTAAAAGTTTGACGGTTACGTTTAATCTTTTTTCTTTCAATATCCATTACCTCTCTTTGCATTTTATTTCGTCCTTTATGATAAGTTACACATAGATTATGTCATATTATTGACATTAGCACAACTGCTTTTTGTTTTGTTTGACAATGGTGTTCTGATAGTCTATAATACTGAAATGATGCTATATGCCAGTGTGCTGACAAGGTACGCTGGGTCAGGGAAGTATTTATTTGGAGGGTTATGAGATGGCTGATAAAGAGAAAAAAAATGTAATAACTTATGAGGGCGTACAGGAATTAGAGAAAGAGTTGGAAGAACTCAAGGTTGTGAGAAGGAAAGAAGTGGCCGGAAAGATTAAAGAGGCCAGAGAGCAGGGAGACCTTTCGGAGAATGCTGAATATGATGCGGCCAAGGAAGAACAGGCGGCAATAGAAGCACGTATTGATGAGATAGAGAAAATACTGAAAAATGTTGAAGTTGTTACGGATGAAGATGTAGATTTGAGTAAAATCAATGTTGGCAGCGTAATAAAAATAAGGGACGTGGAGTACGGGGATGAGTTGGAGTATAAGCTTGTCGGTTCCACGGAGGCAGATTCGCTTAAAGGCAAAATAAGTAACGAGTCTCCGGTCGGCATTGCGTTGATTGGTAAAGGAATCGGCGATATAATAGAAGTCGAGGCTCCGGCGGGCGCAATAAAATATGAAATTATAGATATAAAATAAATAGAGAAATAGTTAATAAAAGAGAAACAGTGAAAATTTATAAAAATGATAAAATGCAGAAGTAACGCAGAAATCTGGAAGATAGATAAGTAGGACTGATAGACAAACAGATTTGTAATTTTATTAATTTTATGATAAGGCATTTGTGTATTGTTTCATTTTGTAGCTAAATGACAAGTGTAAAGTTGATGTTAAGGCAAGTTATCTGGCGAAATTTGAACGTTGCAGCACATTGGATAATATGTTTAGTTTGCAGTTGATTTATAAAGGAGTGTTATCGTGGGGGAACAGAATCAGAATAATAAGGAACAAAATACGCAGGACATTAACGAGCTGTTAAAGGTAAGAAGAACCAAACTTGCTGATTTGCTTGAAAGAGGTAAGAATCCATTTGCCATAACCAAATTTGATGTTACGGCGCATTCTGACGAGATTAAGAATAATCTTGAGAAATATGAGGAACAGGAAGTGACAATTGCCGGCAGGCTTATGTCGAAGCGTGTTATGGGTAAGGCTTCTTTCTGCCATATACAGGATAAAAGCGGATTGATACAGTCGTATGTGCAGCGCGATTTGGTAGGCGAGGATGACTATAAGGATTTTAAAAAATATGATGTTGGCGATATCGTCGGAATCAGGGGCAGGGTGTTTGTCACAAAGACAGGCGAGACATCTGTCAAGGCGGAGGAGATATCGCTTCTTTCAAAGAGCCTGCAGATTCTCCCGGAGAAATATCACGGCCTTACAAACACAGATTTGAGATACAGGCAGAGATATGTCGACCTTATAGTGAATCCGGAGGTAAAGGATACATTTGTTAAGCGTTCGCAGATTATTAGTTCAATAAGAAGATATCTTGACACGCAGGGCTTCATAGAGGTTGAAACACCTATGCTTGTCTCTAATGCGGGCGGCGCGGCGGCAAGGCCTTTTGTGACACACTCCAATGCGCTCGACGAAGATTTTAAGCTTAGGATATCGCTTGAGTTATATCTTAAGAGACTGATTGTAGGCGGACTGGAGCGTGTATATGAGATAGGCCGCGTGTTTAGGAACGAGGGAGTCGATACGAGGCATAACCCGGAGTTTACGCTTATGGAGCTGTATCAGGCGTATACAGATTATAACGGCATGATGGAGCTGACCGAGAATATGTACCGTTATGTCGCGAACGAGGTGCTCGGCACGACCAAAATCACCTATAACGGGGTCGAGATGGACCTCGGAAAGCCGTTTGAGAGAATTACGATGGTTGACGCCGTTAAGAAGTATGCGGGCGTTGATTTTGATGCAATTAAAACTTTGGAGGAAGCAAGAAAGATTGCGGACGAAAAGCATGTGGAGTATGAAAAGAGGCATAAAAAGGGCGATATTCTCAATCTGTTCTTTGAGGAATACGTAGAGGAGCATCTTATACAGCCTACTTTTGTTATGGACCATCCAATTGAAATATCGCCGCTTACGAAGAAGAAGCCGGACAATCCGGACTATGTAGAGCGTTTTGAATTTTTCATGAACGGATGGGAGATGGCGAACGCCTACTCTGAGCTTAACGACCCGCTCGACCAGCGGGAACGTTTCGCGGCTCAGGAGGAAATGTTTGCAGCCGGCGACGAGGAGGCTAACCATACTGACGAGGACTTCCTCAATGCACTCGAAATAGGCATGCCGCCGACCGGAGGAATCGGCTTTGGAATTGACAGGATGTGCATGCTGCTGACGGATTCTTCGGCGATAAGGGACGTGTTGCTGTTCCCGACGATGAAGTCCTTACCGAACGAAAAAGGCTAAAAAGTCCCTATTT